>JBEKPQ010000008.1:0-55792 GCA_049520575.1 Thermodesulfobacteriota bacterium
TGGAGGCGATGTTCGGTCTGGATAATATATTTTTTAACAGCCCAAGGTAATCCTCTGGTTCCTTAATCACCGGCTCGATCAGACCCCTGGCTTCCGGTGGCTGCCACTCGGCCTCAAAAGTCCATTTGGGAAAATCGGATTGCAAAAAACCCAGGTCAACATAGGCACAGGTTTTTCCCTGATAAAGCAGATGGACCCTGCCGGAAGCAGTGTAGTTCCCTAAGTTGGCGCATTCCACGTTGTGTTTGCGGGCCAATGCCTGAAATCGCTCCCAATGCTCAGGCTTTAATCCCACGGTCATCCGTTCCTGGGATTCGGAAACCCAGATCTCCCATTGATCCAGCCCTTCATACTTCAAGGGCACCCGGTCCAGATGGACCTCACAGCCGTTGCTGAAGCGGGACGATTCGCCAACCGAGGAGGAAAGGCCGCCGCCGCCGTTGTCGGTAATATAAGGCACAATCCCTTCATCCCGGGCTTCGAGCAGGAAGTCGTGCATCTTTTTCTGGGTGTAGGGGTCGCCGATCTGGACATGGCCGGCCGGGGTGTTGGCGCTGTACACTTCGGAAGAGGCCGTAACCCCGTGAATCCCATCTTTACCCACCCGGCCTCCGCACATAACGATCAGGTCTCCCGGTTCGGTACGTTTTAATTCTATCGGTTCTTCCTTCACCCTAGCCGGCATAAATCCCATAGCAGCCACAAAGACCAGGCATTTGCCGATATAGCCGGGATGAAAAAAGACCTGACCGAAGGGTGTGGGTATCCCGCTTTTGTTCCCGCCATCCCGGACCCCTTCGATGATCCCGTCAAGCAAACGACGGGGATGGAGTTTGGGTTTAAGCGGACCGGCATAATCCCTGGGTCCGACACAGTATCCATAAGCGCCCAGACAAAGCCGGGAACCCTTGCCCGTGCCCATGGGGTCCCGATAAACCCCCACGATCCCGGTTATGGCCCCGCCGTAAGGTTCCATATTGGAGGGACTGTTGTGGGTTTCAACCGTAATGCAATAATAATGATCCTCGTCAAACCGGGCCACACCGGCATTATCCCAAAGGACCGAAACCACCCAATTTTTTTCTTTTTGTATCTTCAAGGTTGGGGCTTCGATACAGGTTTTAAAAAGGTTGTCGATTGTTTTCCGTTCCCCGGTTGAGAGATCAATATAATGGAACAACCCCCTGAAGGTGTTATGATTGCAGTGATCGCTGCGGGCCTGGGAGATATATTCCAGTTCCACATCCGTGGGCAGGGTCAGACCGACGCGGTTACGTTGGGCCAAGACTTCCGGTTTTTGAAAATAGGCCTGGATAACGGCCATATCCCCTTTCGGCAGGGCCCAGGACCGTTCCCGATTAAGCCGGGAAAATTCTTCCAGGGAATCAATGGGTATGACGGATACCGTGGGTTGATGATGCAATTCCACTTTGGGGATAAGGATTCCTATCCCTGAAGAAGCATCCCATTCCGCTTTAGAAAAAATCCGCCATTGTTGAATCAGGTCATTGGCCAGGAGTTCCCGGGCTATTCGTTCAATGGCCTCTTTTTTTATTCGCCGGGCTTTGATCTGATATTGCCTGGAGGTGTAGACGGCTTCACCGGGAGAAAGCTTGATCTCCAAAAAAGATTCAATGGCTTCAATGGCCGTGCTTCCAGCGTTATCCTTCACGCCGGGCAGAAACCCCACCCAGATGAGCCAATCAAATCCTTTGGCCAGGGGTTGAAAAGATGAAATCTGGGTCACCGGATTGGTAAATATTTCATTCCGAATATTCTTCAGATGGGCTTGGGTCAAGTTCGTATCGAAGGTCAGGACCTGGATGGTCCGAACTTCTTCCACCTTAATCCCCAGATAATCCCAGGCCTTTTTTTTGAGGGTTTCTCCCTCCGGGTCACGGACTTCCGGTTTAAGCATTATTTCCAAGCGTTGTGCCATGGATTTTCCTTTCTCGGCTATACTTAAATGGTTAAGTCACCCGGCGCTCATCAAAGTACAGTTGGATATGATCATCTTCGGTTCAGGCCTTCTTCTTTGGATTAAAAAATTTTATAATACACGCCCTTTGTGAAAATGGAAGTGTTTTATTTTCTGTTTTTCTCTGGGATATTTTGATAATGAAAAATCTAAAGAAAGGCCAAACATTTGTCAAATTAATAATAATTATATTATTTATTAATTTTATAAAACCCTGGAAACTGCCCCGTAAAGTGAATGAAGTTTAATCAGATTTTCTCTGACGAAGTTGGGGAAAAGGTTGCCGAGAGATACCCCACTTCATTACGGGTTTCGCTTGCCCTCAGGGGGAGAAGTGGCTATAATCGATCAAAAAAATTCAAAAGCAAGAGGATATCGATTATGCGCGTGGCCATGTATTATAACAATAGGGATATTCGAATCGAGGAGATGCCCAAACCGATCATTGGCCCTGATGAAGTGCTTATCCAAATCAAGGCCAGCGGAATCTGCGGCAGTGATGTCTTGGAATGGTATCGAATCCATAAGGCCCCTCTGGTCCTGGGTCATGAGATCGCCGGCCAAATTGTGGAGGTCGGTGATCAAGTTAAAAAATATAAAGTCGGGAATCGGGTGGCCGCCTCTCATCATGTGCCCTGCAATACCTGCTTTTATTGTTTGAGCGGCCATCAGACCGTTTGTGATACCCTTCGGTCAACCAATTTTTATCCCGGTGGATTTTCTGAGTTTGTCCGTTTGCCGTCCATTAATGTAGACCGGGGGATTTACCATTTGCCCGACGACATGTCCTATGAGGCAGCCACCTTTATCGAACCCTTGGCCTGCGTCTTAAGGGCACAGCGGATCACCGGCCTTTCCCCGGGCCAGACTGTTTTGGTCATGGGCAGCGGGATCTCCGGACTGCTCCATATCCAATTGGCCAGGGCCTTAGGGGCAGGGAAGATCATGGCCACCGATGTCAGCGAATACCGGATGAAGGCGGCCAAGGCTCTGGGGGCCGATGAAGTTATCCAAGCCCAGGACTTGACCCCAGACCTTTTAAAAAATTTCAACCAGGGCTTTTTGGCCGACCGGGTTATCATCGCCACCGGGGCTGAGCAGGTTCAACTTCAAGCCTTATCCCTGGTTGAACGGGGGGGGACCGTTCTCTTTTTCGCCCCAACCAATCAAGGAGGCACCATTCCCATTTCCATAAACGACCTGTTTTTCAGAAACGATATCACCTTAACCACATCTTATGCCGGCAGTCCGGCTGACCATTGGCGAGCGCTACAATTAATCGAAGCCGGTGCCTTGAACATTCAAAGGATGATCACCCATCGCCTTGGGCTGGCCGAAACGGGTAAAGGGTTTAAATTGGTAGCCGATGCCCAAGAATCCATCAAGGTCATTATCGAACCGCAACGATAAGATTTTTTGATAAGGCCTTGCTTTTTATGGGGTGAGTTAAGACACCTTTTCCCCTTGACCCTGACTGGAGCTTATTTTATACTCATTTCAACCAAAGGGTTTTCTTTCCAAATATTATCAAAGAGTTTAATTCGAAGGAGACGCTCAATTATCGGAAGAAAAAAAGGAGAATACCATGCCCGATGTAGATGACCTTAAAGAAGGGAAAAGATATTGCCCGGACATTCCCCAAAAGACCGAAGGATTTTTTCTTAAGGGATCCAATGCCCTGGATTGGGGGATGAAAAACCGGCTGGCCCGGATCTTCAATCCCAAATCAGGCCGAACGGTTATGCTGGCCGTGGATCATGGCTATTTTCAAGGACCTACCACAGGTCTCGAGCGGATGGACCTTTGTATCCTGCCCATCGCCCCCTATGCGGACACCCTGATGCTGACCAGGGGGATTTTACGCAGTATTATACCCCCTTCCATTTCCCCATCCATTGTCCTCCGGGTGTCGGGAGGAACCAGCATCTTGAAGGAGCTTAGCAATGAAGAGCTTGCCGTGGATATTGAAGACGCCATCCGGTTGAATGTCTGCGCCATGGCGGTCCAGGTATTCATCGGGGGGGAGTACGAGCGCCAATCCATCATAAACATGACCAAAATGGTGGACCAAGGAATACGCTACGGCATTCCCACCCTGGCCGTTACCGCCGTGGGCAAAGATATGGCTCGGGATGCGCGTTACTTCAGGCTGGCTACCCGTATTTGTGCTGAACTGGGCGCGCATTATGTAAAAACCTATTACATTGAAGAGGGCTTCGAAACGGTTACTGCCTCATGTCCGGTGCCTATCGTCATGGCCGGCGGTAAGAAGATCCCCGAATTAGATGCCTTGACTATGGCCTATCGCGCGATTCAGCAAGGGGCCTCCGGCGTAGACATGGGCAGAAATATCTTTCAATCGGATTTCCCTGCGGCCATGATCCAGGCCGTTCGGGCCGTGGTCCATAATAACGCCACACCGAAAGAGGCTTTTGAGCTATACAAGAACTTGAGTAAATCTAAAAAGAAAAGATAGGGCTTAGGCATTTAGTAAAAAATGAAGGACTCAATCCAGCCTTCAAGATTGAATCCTTCGGTTACCCTTCCTGCCCGCTTAGATTTCTTCTGCAACCTTCAGTCTTCCTTTCTCCTTCCCCCTTCAGTCTATCCACCTGAAAAAGTCATACATGGTTCCGTAATTTGAGTTCCAGGGGATGAGGTTCCAGATAAACCTGGTTTTTCAAATACGGCTGATCGTATTTGCGGACATAATGAAGGATCAGAGTTATCGGCACGATAAGAGGGATCAAGCCATTTTTATAGTGATCGATAATTTCAAGCAATTCCTGTTTTTCATCGGTGGATAATTCTTTTTTAAAAAATCCCATCATATGTAAAAGCACATCGCGGTGTTTTTTGGGGGTGGTTTTGATGCGGAGGGCTTCCAGGAAAAGGGTTTGGTAGGTGTCAACCCGTTCTTTTAAAGGCATAGGATCGGTCCGGGCGACCAGTTGTCCCATTTGCTGATAATGCTTTCGGCTGTGGGATAAAATCAGACACTTATGCCTGGTGTGAAAATCAATCAAAGGTTTCAGACCCGCTTTTTGGGCCCTGACCTCCCGCCATCTCTTTAAGGTAAAAATCCTCTCAATGAAATTTTCCCGGAGCTGCAGATCATGAAGACGTCCATCATCTTCCACCGGCAATAACGGGAATCGGGTTATGAACTCCCGGGCAAAAAGCCCCACCCCAGTTTTGACCGGATCCCCTTTTGCCCCATAGACCTTCACCCGTTCCATACCGCTGCTGGGGGAGCCGCTTTTAAAGATAAAACCGCAGAGATCTTCTTTTTCCAGTTCAGCAATCCGCTTACGGGCATACGCTTTCATCTTGTCGGTATGATCAATTTTGGTTCGTCTAGTGAACAAACGGGGGTTTTGCGGATCCCCAATAAGATGCATGGCCTCCCTGGGAACCCCCAGACCGCATTCCACCTCAGGACAAACCGGGACAAATTCGAGATAAATCTCCAGGGTGTCGGTAATGAAGCGGTCCCATTTATGTCCCCCGTCATAGCGGACCTTATCCCCCAACAGGCACCGGCTGACTCCTATTTTTATTTTGTCTTCCATTGTTTAAATTCTTACACCTTTTGATCTGAAAATTTATCTTCTAATATTCATTAATGTTCTAAGTAGTTAAGACTGCCCGTTGATTCACAAATAAATGTTACCCAAAGGAAAAAGCAACAACATCCCGTCTTACGTCTTACTGGGTCTGGAAGATATCTTTGTTGGTCTGTTAGCCCGATCAAAAAAGAGAAACTTTCTGAATCCAAATTTCAATCTTCAACAATGCGAATTAGGGGGTGGGCAATTCTTTTTCAAATTCCTCCAATTCTTTGACCCAAAACCTTTTGGCAAACCCCCACCGCTCTTCTTTAAGACATTCGCGGGTTTTTTCAAGTTCCCTTCAATCTCTTCGATGGAATCGGATTCGTTGATGTCCCAAAGCGGTTTGGCATAAAACAGATGATTGAGTGGATGCTGACGAAGCCATCTCAAGAAATCAAATAGTTACGAACGACGAGATTATTTGACTCGCATGGCCCTTATTGGGACCTTTTTACGAGTTCACCAAGGGTTGCGAAGATATTAAGGTGGCTCAGAACCAGAAGGCTAAGACGCTCTGGATGGTCTGTGCCCGACCAAATTCGTGCTCGATTTCCGGTAACATATTGTACTGGTAGGCTGCCTGGATGGAGCACCACCTGGAGAGGAAGGCACTAAGGCCAAAGCTCACCCCAATGTTTCCCTCCAAATCAACAGAGGGGCTAAACCGCACAAAGAGCCATTCAAAGAGGCGGTGTTCAATCCCTGTATTGAATCGGTGATTGACCAAGTTGTCTCGGTCACTGTTAAAAATCCCAAGTTGATAATCCAGGAAGATGGTAGACCCCTTGACATACTCGTAGGAGAGACCTGGACGCAGGATATATTGCTGTTGATTACCATTGGCCTCAATGGTCTGAAGTACAGGAGAAGTCAAGAGAGGGAAACTTATCTTTGCCGTTGTTGTGGAGTGATATGGCTGGCAGCCGTACTCCAACACCATCCCAAGAAGCCAGTTTGCGCTTGGCTGATAAAGTCCGCCGATGCGGACGCGATAACTGTCGGCTGAGGTCTCGGTATCCACGTCCACCGGCATCATCTGCGAAAAACCGGGGATTTGAATAAGTAAGGGGCCCTTTCGCTTGACATTAGCTCGTGCAAAGTTGAGATCTACGCCGAGGGCGTAGTTCCCAAGCCGCTTGCCCCATTGCACCTGGCCCACATCTACCGGGTAATCGAAGGTCAGACCATCCCGGGCGATAGCGTTGTTGGTGCGAATCTGACTGAGGGTGGGCTGAATGACGCCCCAACTCCGTGTGTCCCAAGTCATGGACTCGCCGAACAGGTTCAGTTGCATCCCTGATTGGAAGTTGAGAAAGGAGTAGTAGGGGGACACCAAGATCCCATTTTTACTAGGGAGGGATGTCCAGTCTAAAGAGGCTGGGTTGACTGCCGAAGAAAACCTGTTGGCTACTGTTTCGCCGCCCAAGGCGGAGACCTCGGTGAATCGGAGAAAAGCTGGCGGCAAGCGGACGGAAAAATCCTTGTTGCTGTAATCGCACAGGGCTATGGAGGGAAAGATGATGAGAACCAGGAAAGAGAAGACAGACAGGCTATAACGAAAATTTCCCTGAGATATCTGCATTCAGGGCTCCTTTTAAAATTGATGGTCTGAAAACTCTAAAAGTAATAATTTTGTTTAAAGAATTTTTATGATTATCATGTTGGGGAGGGGGGGTCAAGAGGAAAAAAGGAGATTGTGTTTCTAAAGTTAAAATGTCTCCTCATAACTGCAGAGTTAAAATGTCCCCACGAAAGAGGGAATTATAACGTCCTTTTTCGCTATACGAGCTCCGTCCACAAAAACCATTTCTCTTTGGGCCATAACACATTCTCCCGTACTTTATTTAATAATAGGCCTGATAAAAAAATCAGCTTTTTACCTTATGGAATTCTAATTAAATTGATAAAAAAACAACTTCGCCGCAAGTAATGTTTATTGACAATTGACTCCTTTTCCAATATTTAAAATTGACACGGCTTAATTCGTTTCGACCAAACCAGAACAGAAAGGGGAGATCGCCATGAAGAAAAACTTTTCTATCTTGGTCTCCATTGGATTAATTCTCATGTTACCCAATTTCTTGGCGGCCAAGGAAATCGTCAAAATCGGTTTGATCACTCCATTGACCGGTGACGTGAAGACCTTTGGAGAGTCGGCCAAGAATGCCTTTGCCATTGCTCTCGAAAACTACGCCAGGGGGGGTAAGTACCAGATTGTTCCCGTTATTGCCGATGATAAAAATGACCCTACCGAAGGTGCGAATGGGGCACTGAAGCTGACGACTCAGGACAAAGTGACGGCCATTGTGGGGCCTCTAACCTCGAAAGTCGCCATACCCGTAAGCGAGATTGCCGACAAGCACAAGGTCCCCATGGTCAGCGGGACAGCCACCAATCCCAAAGTGACGGTTTACGACGGCAAAAGAAAACCCTATGTATTCAGGGCCTGCTTCATCGACCCCTTTCAGGGCAGTGTGGCCGCTAATTTTGCACTCCAAACCCTGAAGATAAAAACTGCGGCCGTACTTTATGACGTGAGTAATGATTATTCCAAAGGCCTGGCCGAGGTTTTCAAGGCAACCCTGGAGAAAAGCAAGGGTACCGTAACGGCCTACGAATCTTATCAAAAGGACGATGTTGACTTTTCCGCCCTCATCACCAAGGTGGGGGTCAAAAAACCGGACCTTATTTACATCCCTGATTATTACAATAAGGTCGCCCTCATTGCCCGTCAGGTCAGAGAAAAAGGCCTTAAATCCATCCTGTTGGGCGGGGACGGCTGGGATTCTCCGGAGCTTACTAAGATCGGCGGAACCGCAGTGATAGGAGGATATTTTACCAATCACTATTCTCCTGAGAGGAAAGATAAGGTCGCTGAGGCTTTTATCAATAAATATAAACAAAAACACGGGCAGGTCCCGGATGCCCTGGCAGCGTTATCCTATGATGCCGCTGTCATTGTTCTCCAGGCGCTGGACCGGGCCAAAAAACCAACGGCCGATGAGATTCTGAAAGCCTTGACCAGCCTAAAAAATTTCCATGGTGTAACCGGTAACATCAACTTTGATAAAAATGGGGATGCGGTTAAATCGGCGGTGGTGCTGAAGGTGGAAAAGGACGGATTTAAATACGTGGCCACGGTAAATCCGTAGCCCGGTATCCCGTCGAATGGATAGTTAAAAAGTGGTTATGTTTTTATTCGGAGCAAACAGTTCGGAGTGATTAGTTCGGAGTAACCAACCTCCCCACCCCGAACAACGAACTCCGAACATGATTTAACAATCTTCGAACCCATTTCCAATATTCGATAAAAAAAGTCAGGAGAAGAACCTGGAACTTTTAAGCTACATTATCCAGCAGTCTATCAACGGCCTTCAGCTCGGGGCGGTCTATGCCCTCATCGCCCTGGGCTACACCATGGTATATGGGGTATTGCGCCTGATCAATTTCGCCCATGGGGATATCTTCATGTTTGGCGCCTTCACGGCCTATTACCTGCTGTCCAGGTGGGATCTGCCCCTTTTTCTGGTCTTTATGATCACCATGGCTGTGACCGGGTCTCTCGGATTTCTGGTCGAGAAAATCGCCTATAAACCGTTGCGCAATGCCCCCAAGATCTCGCTGCTCATCACTGCCGTGGGGGTTTCCCTTTTTCTCGAGTATTTTCTCGGCCTAAACAGCCTGTTTACCTCCAACTACATTGCCTTTCCGAGGCCCTTTGAAGTCGTCGGATACGATTTCCGCCTGTTCACCATCACCAATATCCAGATCATCATTTTTTCCCTGACCGCTGTTTCGCTTTTACTGCTCTACGTCCTGGTTTATTGGACCAAATATGGAAAGGCCATGCGGGCGGTTTCCCACGACCGGGAAATCGCCTCGTTGATGGGGATTTCGGTGGATGGGATCATTTCCTTTACCTTCCTGGTGGGAACCGCTCTGGCTGGCATCGGTGGTATTCTCTATGGCTTCGCCTATCCACAGATCAACGTCTTCATGGGCATCATGCCCGGCATCAAATCATTTATTGCCGCTGTCCTGGGGGGTATCGGCATCATTCATGGGGCTGTGGTCGGCGGAATACTGATCGGTATGTCGGAGGTCTATGTCTCGGCCTTCCTTTCTTCAACGCTCAGAGACGGGGTGATATTCATTATTCTTCTGCTCGTTCTTCTTCTGAAACCGCAAGGTCTTTTCGGTAAAAAGGTAGAAAAGGTATGACCTTCCTTCGGAGTGCCGCCAGGTTTCTGCTCTGTACGGCAATCTTCTATCTCCTGGTCAAAGGGCTTTTTCTCTCCGGTATGGTGACGGCCTATATCCAGCAGATCATCCTTTTGGCCTTTATTGTTATACTCAATTCCCTGGGGCTGAATGTTATCTACGGCTTCACCGGTCAATTTTCCCTGGGGCAGGCCGCCTTCTACGGAATTGGGGCCTATACCTCCGCCTATCTTTGTACGGTTTTCAGGATCGAACATTGGTTTCCTTTTCTCCCGGTACTTTTAGTCAGCGGCCTGGCTGCCGGTCTGGTTGGCTATCTGATCGGGCTCCCGATACTCAGACTCAAAGACGATTTTCTGGCCATTGCCACGCTGGGCTTCGGCATCCTGGTCAGGGTATTGCTGGATAATTCTGACAGGTTCATCGAGGTCCTCGGCGGTCCGCGGGGATTTGTTGGCCTGCCCAGAATAACCAATCTTGAATTGACCTTATTCACCATCGCTTTTTTAATCTTGGTTACCAGAAATCTCATCTTTTCCAAATACGGCTTGTTTTGGAAATGTATCAAAGACGATGAACTGGCCTCGACGGTGTTTGGCATCGATACAACGAAGATGAAGCTCCTGGCTTTCAGTTACGGCTGCTTTCTGGCCGGAGTGGCCGGCGCACTTTATGCACAACTCTACACCTTTCTTCATCCGTCGAATTTTGATTTTCTCAAATCGATTGATCTCCTAATCATTGTTATCGTCGGCGGCATGGGAAGCATCACGGGCACGATCTATGCCGGTTTCATCTGGGTGGGATTTATCGAAGGGCTGCGCATCATCCTGCCCGACCGGATGTTGGAACTGCGCTGGGTCATCATCCCCATATTTCTTATTCTATTGATGATGTGGAGACCCTACGGGCTTATCACCCGGAAAGAATCCCGTTTTTTGGGGATCGAAAGAACCTAGGCAAACATATTTGAAATTTCAGGAGGGTCGTAGGGAGTCTTGTTTTTTGGGGATTGTCCAAAGGGTAATTATGAGTTTCCAACCCGGCCCGGGCGGCAAAGTTTGATTCGAGGCAGGGCTTACACCCCCCGGCTTCCGAATGGAAGCCTTCTTTTTAGGTCGGCAAAGCCGACCGGCCTGTTTCGAGCATAGGTGTAGGCCTGCCTTCGAAATAGATTTAATATTTGGCCTGGCAAAGAAACTTCTGACTTTGGGGTGGACAACCCCAGAAAACAAGACCCCCTACGACCGTTAAATTGAATGTTAGAAATAAATTCTCAGATTTAAAAGCATGAGAATCTAATGAAAGCTCTAGAAATAAACCTTTTAAAAAAAAGTTTTGGTGGTGTTGATGCCGTCGACAACCTTTCTTTTTCGGTTGATGAGTTTGAAACCGTAGGGATTATAGGACCCAATGGCGCGGGGAAAACCACGGTTTTCAATCTGGTCACCGGTCTTTACCATCCGGATGCCGGCGGTATTTTGTATTTTGGCCGGGACATCAAACGTCTGGCCCCATTCCATCTGGCTCATATTGGCCTGTCGAGGACATTTCAAAACCTTCGGTTGTTCAACAGTCTGACGGTGTTGGAGAATATCAAAACACCCATCTTGAGCCATGAAGGCTACAACCTCTGGTCGGCGATCTTTAGGACCGGGGATTATGTGCGGCTGGAACAGACCGCTGAAAATAAGGCCATGGAACTTTTGGCCTTTTTCCAAATGACCGGAAAAGAAACCTATTCAGCCGACAGCCTCCCCTATGGTGAGCAGCGGAAGCTTGAGCTGGCCCGGGCACTGGCCGGAAACCCGCGTCTGCTCTTGATCGATGAACCGGGGGCCGGCATGAATCCCAGAGAAATCCAGGACCTGGTTAAGATCATACGCCGGGTCAAAGAGAATTTTCGGTTGACCATCGTGCTGATTGAACACCAAATGGGACTGGTCCTGAATGTCTCGGACCGGGTTATAGTTATGGATT
This sequence comes from Thermodesulfobacteriota bacterium, assembly GCA_049520575.1. Lineage (GTDB taxonomy): Bacteria > Desulfobacterota > RBG-13-43-22 > RBG-13-43-22 > RBG-13-43-22 > RBG-13-43-22. The sequence goes on from JBEKPQ010000008.1 coordinate 11,794, forward strand.
ATGGTCAAAAAATCGCTGAAGGTCCTCCGGCGGAAATCAAAAAAAATGAAAAGGTCATCGAAGCCTATCTCGGAGAAAAGTTCGTATGTTGATGAAGATCATTGACCTTCAGGTAAGATATGGTGCGGTAAAGGCCATTGATGGTTTGAACATTGAAGTGCAAAAAGGGGAGATTCTATCGGTCGTCGGTGCCAACGGGGCCGGAAAAACAACTCTTCTCAAGACCATCACCGGGATTTTGAGACCTTCCATGGGCACTATAGAATACCAGGGAAAAAATATCGCCAGAACACGTCCGGACCGAATCGTCCGACTCGGTATCTGCTTGGTGCCCGAGGGAAGACGTATCTTTCCTGATTTGACCGTCAGAGAAAATCTGGAATTGGGCGGCTATGCCGTAAACGGCAGAAGACTTAAAAAGGAACTTTTTGAACTCACCCTGCATACCTTTCCCAGAATGAAAGAGAGGCTCAAACAGGCGGCCGGGACCTTGTCCGGCGGGGAACAACAGATGCTGGCTGTTGGCAGGGCGCTTATGGGTAATCCGCAGCTGCTTTTGCTCGATGAGCCTTCCATGGGGCTTTCACCCATCGTGACCAGGGAGATATTCTCGCTCATCCAGAAGGTCAACCTGGAGAAAGGCATTTCCATGGTTCTGGTGGAACAGAACGCCAATCTGGCCCTTGATTTTTCCCATCGGGCTTACGTCTTGGAGACCGGAAGGGTGGTTATGGAAGGTGAATCGGCAACGGTGAAGTGTGATCCCGCCGTCATCGATGCCTACCTCGGTTTCGAATTTATGGAGCAGGGTCGAGAGCCATAAAAAGTAAAAAGGGAGCCCTATTTATTAATCATGACCACGTCATCATAGGATGTCCCGTTAATGAGGTCCCTGTCTTCAATCAGAGAGGGCCGCTTTTTCTTCTTCAATAAACCGATTCAACTCTTCTTCTTCCATTAAGGGGTGGGCCTGTTTCCGATCCATCTTACGGTTTAATCGGTAAACGGATTCATTGAGGTCTTCAAAATACAAATACAATTCGAGGTCTCTTTCTTCGGTCCGAAGCCATTGGATATAAGGCACCAAAAAGCTGAAATATCCCAGTATGGGGGTTCCAAAGGCCTGCCAGGTTTCTTGCTTGGGAAGGATCTCTGTTTGGACTAAGAAACCAAAGCGGTCAAAAAAATTAAGGACCTCGGCGGAATGGGCCTGAAGTTCCTTCATATCGGTCCGGTCCGTTAGGATAAGCCGTTGTCGGCATTTCCTCATTTCGGATGACTGGTAGTAAAATTCCAGGTGACCCAATTCCAAGACCGCCATTGTTCTCCTGAGTCCTCTTATTCGCCTTAAAATAACCCATAGAAAAATGAAAAGGATAAAGAAGGCCAGGAAAAATCCAACTTCGGGGAGCAAAATCGCATCCAGAATCATGCCTATATCATTCATATCAATATCAATTCCTTGGGAAAAAAAGAAGACTCTTAGTTTCTTCCCGGGGCTAATAAATTGACTATATTAATCTATAATTGAATCTTCGTCAAAAAGAAAATGATTCCTTCGGCAAAAGATGTCAGCGCTGTTAAGCTTTTGAAATCAGCAGACAAGGCCTTATATGCCTCTAAAGAGGCTGGCCGCAATCGTGTAACCGCCGTAGCGATGTAGGTGAACAAGAATTTTTCCTTTGACACGGAGCCTCCAAAACCATAGAATGCCCCCTCAGAGTGCAAGGCCGTTGTAAATCTATGCACATCTTAAATTAAAATCAAGGAGAACAACCACTGATGATTTCCATTATTGCCAAGATCCCGATTAAAGAAGAAAAAATGAATGAGGCGATTGAAGCCTTCAAACAATTAATTAAAGAAGTGGCGAAAGAAGAAGGGACCATGTCTTATACCTTGAATGTTTCCCAAAAAGACCCCACGACCTTAGTCGTCATGGAGCGTTACAAGGACAAAGAGAGCTTAATGGCCCATTCCTCCACACCCCATTTTAAGGCCTTTTCGGCCAAGGCGGGCGAATTTTTCGCCGGGAAAATGGAAATAACGAGAATGGACGAACTGGCCTCTATTTAATTCAAGGGAAGAAACAATAGGAGCAGTTGAAGGTATGGGGAGAATAATCGGGTCTTAAATTACCCTATCAAAGGATTACCTTTGAGGATGGTATCAAAAATGAGAAAGAAGTCGATTAATACAGATATAAGGTTTGAACCGGGCCATGGAGAAATTTGAAAGCCTGATCAAATCAGCCATGAATTTGGGTGTTTCCGATATCCATATCACCGGAGGCCATCCGGTCGTTTACCGTATCAACGGGATTTTAAAATTTCAAATGACATTTCAATGGAATCACGAGGAAGTCGATGCCTTAATTGAAACCCTCCTGACCCCCAGACAATTAAACCAGCTTAGAGAACGTTATTCCATTGATTGTGCTTTGAGTTTTTCGCGGGCACGTTTAAGGATCAATATTTTTTATACCGCTCGGGGATTGAGTCTGGCCATCCGCATCCTTCCCGGGATCGTTCCCACCATCGAGCAGTTGAACCTCCATCCTTCCCTTAAGGAAATCTGCAAACTCAAATCCGGCCTGGTTTTGATATGCGGGGCCACCAAGGTTGGGAAAACCACTACCATTGCCTCCCTCATCGAAGAAATCAATCGCAACTTTGCGCAACACATTATTACCCTGGAAGACCCCATTGAATATCGGATTATTGCCAAGAAGTCGTTTGTTGAACAGCGAGAATTGGGGGTCCACATGCTAACTTTTGAGCAGGGCCTATTGGATGTTTTAAGAGAAGACCCCGATGTGATCGTTATCGGGGAAATCAGGGATCCTGAAACCATCAAACTAACGTTAAATATTGCCGAATCGGGTCACCTTGTCATCGCCACCCTGCATGCCAGCAATTCCGAGGAGGCCCTTCATCGTTTTTTAAACGCCTTCCCTATGGAATCGCAAGAGGATATCCGTAACCGCCTGGCATCGACCTTGGCCTGGCTGATCATACAAGAACTGATTCACCTCGATAAATTTGGATTTCGCGTCCCGCTTCTTTCGATCCTTCGGGGTAACCAAGCGTTAAAGGGTACGATTCGGGAAGACAAACTGCACCAGATTGAAAACATCATTCAACTCGGGAAAAACGAAGGCATGTTTAACTTTGATCGCTACTTAAACGAATATTTAATGTATCAAAACAACCTGACCCCACCGCTAACGATTTTTCAGCCTTCCCTGGAAAAGACCGAAGAAATTGAATATCGCTCGCCTATTATGGACTCTTCCAGAGATGCCCTAACACGGTATCCGAAGGGTAAAAAGCGGATTCCCGAACCTGCCTCCCCCTGGCCGGAGAGTGATCAAGTGCCGACTTTCAGCAACGACGGCCGATCGTTGAAAGATTTTATCGAAGAATTGGATAAGGAGTACAAATAATTTTTGGAGCATCTCTAGAAGAATCGGCGATGCTGCTTATTTTTCAGGTTCGTTTTCGTGGTCTTCTTCCCTTTTCTTCTTCCCGGTCAATTTGACGATCAGGATACTGCTTTCAAAAAGGAGATACAATGGAACTGCCAGCAGGATCTGGGAGACGACGTCGGGAGGGGTAACGATGGCGGCGATGATGATAATGAGTAAGATGGCGATGCGTCTATTTTTAGCCATTATGCGGGAATTGATGATGCCGACCCGGCCTAAAAAATAGGCCAGGACCGGCAATTCAAAGATCAGACCGAAACCCAGGAGCAGTTTCAGGCAAAAGGAAAGATACAATTGTAGCGAGGGCAGAGCGCGAATGTTTTCGGTGGAAAAACCGACCAAAAACCGAAACCCGATGGGAAAAACCACGTAATAGCCGAACAAGGCACCGCCGACAAACAACAGAGAGGAGGTGACAACAAAGGGCAAGACAATTTTTCTCTCTCTTTGATATAATCCCGGGGCAATAAACATCCATAACTCATAAAAAATAACCGGAGAAACCAGGACAATCCCGGCAATCAGGCTGGCCTTTAAATAAATAAAAAAGGCCTCGGGAAGGGCCGTAAAGACCAGCTTGTCTCCCGGGGGGAGAACCCCGATCAAGGGTTTAACCAGCCAAGCAAAAATCTCGCCCGAGAAAGCATAGGCCACTGCAAAGCCGCAACCTATGGCTACGAAGCAGATGATCAACCGCTTCCGAAGCTCCGCCAGATGAGCGGTAAAAGGCATCTTGACATCAGGCATCGGGGGCTTTCGGGGCTGGGGTCGATGAAGGTTCAGAGGAGGGGGGGTTTTGGACCTTTTCTTTCTGGGTATCCGAAGCATGGCTCAATTCAGTTGTTTTTAAATACTGAGCAGGATCCATTATATCATTCAAGTCCTTTCGGACTTCTTTTAAATCTTCTCCAAGATTTAAATTCTCTTTCAATTCTTCAGCCGATTTTTTAAATTCCGCTAATCCCTTTCCGATGGACCGGGCCAGTTCCGGTAACTTTTTTGGACCCAGGACCACCAGGGCGACAACCAGGATTAATATAAATTCCGGGAACCCGATTCCAAACATACAAAAAATCTCCTGAAGATGACTGATAAAAAACCAATCTTAGTTTTTATCTAACGAGCTGTCAACATTGAAAGTCGGATTAAGGAGAAGGTGGGGGGGTTTTTGTTTCTGGGGGCGGATTTCTTTTTGTCTGAGCTTATGATGATAGGTCAGTGCAAATCGATGGGCCTCATCCCGGACCCTTTCCAGAAAATGCAAAAGGTGCGAATCCGATGATAACCGGACCGGGTTTTTTCGGTTGGGGAGATAGATACCGTCTTTCCCTCCCTGGGGCCGAAAGGTCTTTTTGGCCAGGGCCATGATATCCGGTCTCTGTTCGCCGGAAATTTTTTTTATAATGTTTTTCAAGATATTTAACTGGCCTTTGCCCCCGTCTACCAGGATCAGGTCAGGCAATTTCGGGCTATGACCGACCAGTCTTCCGATCATCTCGGCCATCATGGCATAATCGTTGGGCTGGTCAATGGTTTTGATCCGGAAACGGCGGTAGCTGTTTTTATCCGGTTGCCCTTGGTTGAAAACCACAAAGGACCCCACGGCCAGGTCTCCCTGGATATTGGATATGTCCATAGCCCCAACAGTAAGTGGGAGGGTCTTCAAACCCAACTTTTCCTGAAGGACCTGGGCTGTTTTTTCCTGATATTCCTGGGCAGGCTCTTTTTTCTCCAGAAAACTTTTACAATTTTCTTCGGCCAGGGTCATCCAGGACCGTCCTTCTCCCCGGTTGGGGACCCGCAGCGCAACTTTTTGCCCTTTTGTCTCGGAAAGGACCTCTTCTATCAGCGAGTCGTCTTCCAAAGGGAAAGGGATCAGGATGGTTTGAGGAATATATTTTCCTCCTTGATAATACTGTTGAATCAAATCGGCCAGACATTCCTCTGGGGACTGGATCGGATTTTTGAACCGGAAACGGGTCATACCGGTCACCGAACCCAGCCGGATGAAAAGGATAACGGCTGCTACGGCCGGACCTTGTTCGACCAAGGCAATGACATCGGCGTCAATAAAGCGGGTGGAGACGACCTTTTGTTCTTTCAGGGTTTCCGAAATGGCCTGGATGCGATTCCTTAAGACAGCCGCTTCTTCAAACCGCAATTCCTCTGATGCTTGGTGCATCTGGTTTTTAAGATCTCTCAATAAATCCCGGTTTCTCCCTTCCAGGAAAAAGACGACCTCCCTGACTCGACGGCCGTATTCCTCCTGACTGATTTTGTTATGGCAGGGGCCGGGGCACTTTCCAGTTTGGAAATAAAGGCAGGGGCGCGATCGCCGGGGAAGTTCTTTTTGGCGGCATTGTCGAAGGGGGAAGACCCTTTGCAGATATTCGACTGTGGCCCGCATCTTTCCTGCAGAAGAAAACGGGCCGAAATAAACGGCCCTGTCCTTTTTGATCCGGCGGACAACTTGCAGTCGGGGATAAGGCTCATCCAGGCCGAGTCTTAGACAAGGGTATTGTTTGTCGTCCCGAAGATCCACGTTGTAGCGGGGGCGATGTTTTTTAATCAGATTGCTCTCTAAGATCAAGGCCTCTTTTTCATTGGTAGTGACTATATATTCCAGTCCTTCCACACGTTCGAGCAGAGAAGCGGTTTTTACAGTTTCGATTTTTAAATAGGAGGTCACCCGCTTCTTTAAGTCCTTGGCCTTGCCCACGTAAAGGATCTGGCCCTCCTGATCCTTCATCAGATAGACTCCGGCCTGGTGGGGGAAGGGAGCCATAAGAATCTTTAATTTTTGAAGATCCATGTAAGGGAATGGTTGGGAAGGATTAGAAGTTTATTGATTCAGGAATCGGCTCAGGTCGAAGAGTTCTTTTTGGATATCTTTAAGCAAAGGTTCCAACCCGTCGGTCTTGGATAGGGTTTTTTCTTCTTTTTTTTCTAAAGTTTTCTTTTCTTTTTGTTCTTTGGAATTCAGGAGCAGTTTTTTTCGCGCCCCGGCTATGGTAAATCCTTCCTGGTATAATAATTTTTTGATTTCCAGGATGATCTCAACATCCCTTCGGCGGTACATGCGCTGATTAGAGCCAAACCGGACCGGGCGGATCATTTTGAATTCGGTTTCCCAATAACGGAGGACATAGGCTTCCAATTGGGTCAGGTCACTCACTTCACCGATTTTGAAGTATTGTTTGTCGGGAATTCCCTCAGGTTCCATAGAGCCCCCCCGTTGGATTATGATCAAACCCTCATTTTTATCTTATTATGAACCTATCGTCCTATGAATTCAATAAAATTCATTTAAGATCCAAATAAATGGATTGATTCCGATCATCTTTCCCGCAAGGTGGCCCCGAATTTTTCAAGAACCTTTTTCAACAGATTTTCATGGATCGCATTGACCAATTCATCCGACAATGTTTTTTCCGGAGAACGATAATGGATTCGAACCCCCAGATTCTTTTTGCCAGCGGGAATCGGTTTTCCGGAATAGAGGTCGAAGAGCTCGATCTCTTCAATAAGGAGCTCTTTCAGGGAAAGGATTTCATCCTGGATTTCTTTCCAAAGGATATTTTCATTGAGGATTAAGGCCATATCCCGGGTGATCTCCGGAAACCTGGGCCAGGATTTGAACTGGGGAACATCCCTAATTTTTGGGATGAGCAGATCCACATCCAAATCAAAAATAAAGGCCGTTTCTTTTAAGTCGAACGGGGACCGGACCTGGGGCGATATTTCTCCCATCTCCCCGATTTGATCTTCCTGCCCGCGGATCTGAATATACTTATCCGGAACAAAATAGGAAGGCGGAGTTGCAGCCTGGAGGGAATAATTTTCGACTCTCAATGTTTCCAATAAGGTTTCTAAGGCCCCTTTTAAATCATAAAAATCAGCCGGTTCGGATTTAAAATAATGGGACCGGGGATTTCGTCTGCCTGTCCACAAGACACACAAACGATGGGTCTCGGCGGGTAAAGTGTTCAAATCAGGGGAAGCAGAAAAGACCTTCCCTATTTCAAAGATACGGAGGTCCAGATTTCTCTGGGTCCAATTTTTCATCATAGTGGTCAGCATCCCCGGGATCAGACTGATTCGCATAACCGACTGGTCCTCGGAAATCGGGTTGTTGATCCGGACAAACGGTGGGTGCGTAGAAGAGTTTGGATCCAGAAAAGGGGAACTGAGCGCTTCGGAAATAAAACTATAGGTAATGATCTCGTCAAAACCCAGTCCGGTCAATACTTCTTTGATCTGCCTTCGAACTGAAATGGTCTTGGGTTCCTTTCGGCTTTTAGATGAAGCCGTGGGGATGGTCACCGGAATCCGATCAAAGCCGATTATACGGGCCAATTCTTCCGTCAGGTCCACCGGCCGGGTCAGGTCCCTACGGAAGGAGGGAGGTATGACTTCAACCAGATCCTTTCCTTTGACGGCCGCCGTCAAACCCAAAGACCGGCTGACTTCTGCTGCCTTTTCCTCCGATACCTCAATGCCTAAAAACCGGCTTGTTTTTTGGGTGTTCAGGGTAATAGGGGATATGGTCAGGGGCTGGGGATATTGGTCGATCCAGCCTGGCACGATCGCACCACCGGCCAATTCCCGGATCAACAGCGCCGCCCGATTCACAGCCGGCAGGACACCCTCGATATCAATGCCTCGTTCAAACCTTATGGAGGCCTCGGTGGAAATCCCTAGTTTTTTAGCCGTTCGGCGGATACAGCGGGGATCGAAAAAAGCGCTTTCCAAGAGGATATTTCGGGTTGAATCCTGAATCTCGGTATTCAGGCCTCCCATGATTCCAGCCAGGGCCACACCTTTTTCTCCATCGGCAATGACCAGCATTTTCGGAGTCAAAGCCCGTTCCTGGTCGTCCAGCGTTGTCATTTTTTCATCGGGCCCGGCTCGGCGAACTATAATCCGCCGCTTAGCAAGGGTATCAAAATCAAAGGAATGAAGGGGTTGCCCATATTCCATCAAGACGAAATTGGTAACATCAACCACATTACTTATGCTTCGAATGCCGACGGAAAGAAGCCGGTTGCGCAGCCAGGCCGGGGAAGGGCCGATGGTAACCCCGCGGATCAATCGGACGACGTACCTTGGACAAAAATCCGGGGACAGGATTGTTACTGAAGTCTCTTCCTGGATGGCTTTTCCCGCTGGGGCGGCAGAGGTGTCCGGAATTCTTAACGGACGTTTGAAAATAGCCGATATCTCCCGGGCTATACCGATATGACTCAGGCAATCCCCTCTGTTGGGGGTTACATTGACTTCCAATAAGGTATCTTCCAAACCCAGGGCTTTGCTTATGGGCAGGCCCACGGGAATCCCCTCCGAAAGAATCATAATTCCAGTATGATCTTCCGATAATCCCATTTCTCGTTCCGAGCAAATGGTGCCGGGCGAAACGATGCCCCGAATAGTGGCCACCTGGACTTCCATCCCTGAAGGAAGCCGGGATCCTGGCAGGGCCACCGGCACCAGAATCTCAGGCCGCACATTGGGTGCTCCACAAACCAAATCGAGGGTTTCCAAACCGGTAGCGACCTTACAGATGGTAAGACGATCCGCCTGGGGATGTTTTCGGACTTCGAGTATCTTCCCCACGACGAGAGATTCCAATTCCCGGCCGATGGGAAGAACCGCTTCCACCTCTAGGCCGGCCATAGTCAATCCCTGGGCCAAGTCATCCACGGAAAGGCCGGTTAAATCCACATATTCCTGTAGCCAACTGAGAGTAACTTTCATTTCTCTAATACCGGTTCAAGGTGCATGGTATAAGGCCCAAGGCTAAAAAACAAAATCGCTTCCCTTGTACCTTATACCTTTAACCTTTTCCCCTTTTTCAAAATTGTTTTAAAAACCTCTGGTCGTTTTCAAAAAACATTCGGATATCATCGATCCCATACCTGAGCATGGCGATCCGTTCCACCCCCATGCCAAAAGCAAAACCGGTTACCTGATCAGGATCATAACCGACCATCCGATAAACCTCCGGATCAATCATCCCGGATCCCAAGATCTCCAGCCAGCCGGTCTGGGAACAAACTCGGCATCCTGATCCCTTGCAAATGACACAGCCAATGTCCACTTCGGCACTGGGTTCGGTAAAAGGGAAAAAACTGGGGCGGAAACGAAGCGGGGTCTCCTCCCCGAACATCTGATGAACGAAAAGGGTCAGGATCCCTTTGAGGTCTCCAAGACTGATATCATCTCCGACCATAAAGCCCTCCACCTGATGAAACATAGGGGTATGAGAGATGTCCGAATCTCGACGATAAACCTTCCCCGGTGCGATGACCCGCAGAGGAGGAGGATTTTTTTCCATGACCCTGACCTGTAGGGGGGAAGTATGGGTTCGTAGCAGAATGGTATCTGAAACATAAAAGGTATCCTGCATGTCCCGGGCCGGATGATCCAGAGGGATATTCAGGGCTTCAAAGTTATAGTAATCCAATTCAACTTCCGGCCCTTCAACCAATTCAAAATTCAGGCGGGAAAATATAGTACAGATATCATCCATGGTCTGGCTAATAGGATGTCTTCGTCCCTGAATGGTTTTTCTTCCCGGAAGACTCCAGTCAAACCTGAATAAAACAGCTTCCCCTTTCCCGGAGAAGGCCTCTTTTTTTTGTTTGAAAAGCCCTTCCAGTATCCCTTTTAGCCGATTGGCTTCCTGTCCGACCAAGGGCCTTTCTTCAGGCGAAATGGTCCCCAGTTCTCGTAAACACTGGGTCAATTCCCCTTTTCGCCCCAGAAACCGGATCTGCAAGGCCTCCAGATCTGCTATGGAGGTCACCCGGCCCAATTCTTCCCTGACTTGGGTTTCCAATGTTTTTAATTTAGATAACATGGCAATTATCTTATTTGGGTAGAAGTTAGGATTAGATCCGAAGGGGGATCAAGCCTTAAGATTGGGAAACCTTCTGAACCAGAGAGGCAAACCTTTCCGGATCTCGAGCTGCCATTTCGGATAATACCTTACGATCCAAACCGATGCCGGCTTTTTTCAAGGCCCCCATAAAACGACTGTATGAGATGCCGTTATTCTTGGCGGCTGCACTGATCCTTACAATCCATAACCCTCGAAACTCCCTTTTGCGAACCCGCCGATCCCGATAGGCATATTTCAGAGACCGGTCCACGGCCTCAGTGGCTGTTTTAAATAACCGGCTTCGCGCACCGCGGTATCCTTTGGCTAATTTTAAGACCTTATTTCTTCTCCGCCTGGCCTTGAAGCCTCTTTTTACTCTGGGCATGATGAATTACCTCTTTTTTCAAATATTCTTAACTGTAGGGCAGCATCCTTTTGATGCCCCGAACATTGGCTGATTCCACTACAGCCGATTTTCTAAGACGCCGTTTTCTCTTGGTGGTCTTGCTGGTTAAAATATGACTGCCAAAGGCCTTGGAACGGACAATTTTCCCGTTCCCGGTGGTTTTAAACCGCTTGGCAGCTCCCCGTTTGGATTTCATTTTCGGCATACTGATACACTCCTTGTTGCTTTTACATAAATTCGGACTTTTATGAGTCCCTGCTTCTGCTTTTCGATTAATATAGATTGAAAATAGACAATAGACTTTGATCAATAGGCTTTAGGGATAACATTTCTTTACCCCTCTTTACCTACCGCCTATGGCCTCTTGCCTCTTTTTTTATTTCGGTCCCAGTATCATGGTCATGTTCCGGCCTTCCAGTCTGGCTTCCTGTTCCACGGTAGCCAGGTCCTTGGTTTCTTCGATGACCCTGTTCAGGATATTTCTAGCTGCTTCCTGATATTGAATTTCTCGGCCCCGGAACATGAGGGAGATTTTGGTTTTATTTTTCTTCTCTAAAAATTTCCGAATGTTCTTCAACTTGAACTGAAAATCGTGCTCTTCGGTTTTGGGTCGAAGTTTAACTTCTTTGACCTGTATGATCGTCCGGCGTTTTTTGGCTTCATGAACCTTTTTGGTTTGCTGGTATCTGAACTTACCATAATCCATGATCCGGCATACAGGAGGATCCAGTTGCGGGGCTACTTCAACCAGATCCAACCCTTGTTCTCTGGAAAGATTCAAGGCCTGGGATATGGGCAGGATACCAAGCTGAACGCCTCCATCCCCGATGACTCGAACATTGGCGGCCCTGATCTCTTCGTTCACATTAACCGATTTGGCTATAACCATCACCTCCTAATTTAATTTCGAATTGTCGATTGCGGATTTTAGAATACTTTTTACTCCGCATTCCGGAATCCGAAATCTGCAATCAATATTATTGTGTTCCCGGAACAGACTCTTCTTTTATCCTTTCAATGAACTGGGGGACGGACCATATCCCCAGATTTTCTCCGCTGCGCGTTCTTGGGCTGACGAAATTCTGTTTTTCTTCTTTGTCCCCGATAACGATCATGTAAGGAATCTTCTGCAGTTGGGCTTCACGGACCTTGAGCCCCAATTTTTCATTCCGAATATCCAATTCAGCTCGGATGCCAGCCTGAATCAGATCTTGAAACACCTTTTGACAATATGGACCGTTGCGATCGGTAACCGATAGGACAACGGCCTGAACCGGTGCCAGCCAGGTGGGGAAGGCCCCGGCATAATGTTCGATCAGGACCCCGATAAACCGTTCCATGGCCCCTAGGATAACCCGATGAACCATGACCGGCCGGTGACGTTCTCCGTCCGCTCCGACATATTGCAGGTCAAATCTTTCCGGCAGGGTAAAATCGCATTGAATGGTAGCACATTGCCATCGCCGATCCAGGGCATCTTTCAGTTTGATGTCGATTTTCGGTCCGTAAAAAGCTCCTTCCCCTTCACAAATGACATAAGGCAATCCATTAGTCTTTAGGGCGAGGGTTAAGGCCTCGGTGGCCCGTTCCCAATCCTGATCGCTGCCGATGGACTTTTCCGGACGGGTGCTGATTTCTACTTCAAAATCGAATTGAAAGATCTTCATCACCTCGGCCACAAAATTAAGTACCCCTCGAATTTCATCCTGAAGCTGGTCCGGGGTGCAGATGATATGGGCGTCGTCCTGGGTGAATTGACGAACCCGCATCAGACCATGCAAAACCCCAGACTTCTCGTGGCGGTGAACCGTCCCTAGTTCAAAATAGCGTTTGGGGAGATCCCGGTAACTCCGAACTTTTGATTTATAAATCATCATGTGGGCCAGGCAATTCATAGGCTTTATGCCGTACCCCTGCCCGTCGATCTCGGTAAAATACATCATCTCCCGGTAATTTTCAAAATGACCGGACTTTTTCCAGAGGTCGGACTTGAGTATCTGGGGACCGATAACGATTTCATACCCCCGCTTCAAATGCTCTCTTTTTTCAAAATCTTCCAGGATGGTCCGGAGCATGGCCCCTTTGGGATGATAAATAACCAGTCCCGGACCCACTTCATCATGAATACTGAAAAGGTCCAGTTCACGTCCTAATCGGCGGTGATCGCGACGCCGAGCCTCTTCCAGACGAAACAAATGATCTTCTAATTCTTTCTTCTCAAAAAAAGCCGTTCCATAAATCCGCTGGAGCATAGGGTTTCGTTCATCTCCCCGCCAATAAGCCCCGGCAACATGCGTCAATTTATAAAAGCGGGTCCCGTCGGTTGAGGTCAGATGAGGACCGCGGCACATATCCACAAAATTCCCCTGACGGTAGAGGGAAACCATAGGATCTGCCAGTTGTTCCAGCATCTCAACCTTGAAGGATTCCCCTTGAGATGAAAAAAGCCTAATGGCCTCTTCCCGGCGTAGTTCTTCTCTGGCGATGGGGATCTTTTGCCGGCTTAAAGTCTGCATCCGTTCCTCAATGCATGGAAGGTCTTCGGGAGTAAAGGGGGCTTTTTTAAGAAAATCGTAATAAAATCCTTGTTCAATGGCCGGCCCGATGGCTAGTTTTACTTCCGGAAACAATTCCTTTACGGCCTGGGCCATCAAATGGGAGGTGGAATGGCGTAAAATCTCCAATCCTTCCGGTTCATTATCGTAAACCGGCTCTATTTTCCCTTCCTGAGACAACTTCCTCGTCAGGTCGATTAATTCCCCATCCAGACGGGCAGCAATAACCCTTTTCAAAGGCCCTTTAATCCCTTTTTTCAGGGCTTCTTGAGCCTCGGTTCCTTTGGGAAAATTCAAAGTAGTCCCCTCTGGAAAATTGATTTTAATTTCTTCAGGTTGCATGTCCTTGGATTCTAATTTTAATTAAATACTAAAGAATAAACTTTTTATATACTAAGATTTTCCAATTATGTCAAATAAATATTTGAAATTTGGATAGAACTAATTATAGCGGATCTGGAACGAATCGAATGCCCCGCTATAGAGTCCAAGGTTGACTTCAACTTGTTCAACCCGGGAATAAGAGGACCCGCGCCAGCAGCAGGCAACCATTTGATCCACTTTTTCCTTGTCTCCTTCAAAACAAGCCTCTACGCCCCCATCCCGAAGATTCCTAACCCAGCCGGTCAGCCCTAAAGAACGTGCTTCATCCCGGGTAACAGCCCGGAAATAAACCCCTTGTACCCGGCCGTGAATAATAACCTGGGCTGAAATTTTTTCCATAACTGGATCCTAACCAAAAATCAAAACATAAAGAAGGATTCAAGGGACTATTGAAAAACCTTGACCTCAAAAACCCTTAACTCCCTGAATCCTTTAACACGGAAATAAGAATATTGAATTTCGAACACCGAATTTCGAATCATGAATAGATTGGTCTCTTTTTAATTTCGACATTCAATATTCGTAATTCTATATTCGACATTTTCATGCTTTGTGGTGCTAGCCCAAAAGGTCATGAGGGCTTAGTTCATTAATGCTATTGTCCCTATTTTAACATCTGCACAAATTCTTTTTCTGTCAAGGCAGGGACCTTTAACTCCCTGGCCTTGTCCAGTTTGGACCCTGGATCTTCCCCGGCAACCAAAAAATCCACCTTGCCGCTGATCTGACTGGCTGTTCTTCCTCCCAAGGCCTCTATCCTTTCTTTGGCCTGTCCCCGGGTCATCCCCTCCAGCCTGCCGGTAAGGACAAAGGTTTTTCCGGCCAAGGGCCGGTTTCTTAATGGTTTTTTCTCTTCGATATCCACCCCGGCAGCAAGGATCTTTTCAATGACCTCTATATTCCGGGGATTATCAAAAAAAGTTCGGATACTGCGGGCAACCTGCGGGCCTACCTCCCGAATGGCCGTCAGTTCATCTTCGCTGATTTCCATGAATGCCTTCAATGAGCCGAAATGGCCGGCCAGCAGGCGGGATAAATGCTCACCGACATGACGGATCCCCAGGGCATAAATAAAGCGGTTTAATTGGGTCTGTTTGCTGTTTTCTAGGGCCTGGATCAGGTTATTAGTGGATTTATCGGCCAGCCGTTCCAACGATATCAGGGTATCTCTGGAAAGATAAAAAAGATCCCCATAATCTCGGACAAGCTTCTTGTCTACTAATTGGTCGATCATTTTTTCCCCCAGACCCTCGATATCCATGGCCCCTTTGGAAGCAAAATGCCGAATGGATTCCTTGAGCTGGGCCGGGCAGTTTGGGTTTGAACAGCGGTGAGTCGCTTCACCGGGCAGGCGTACCACCGGGGATTCACAGACCGGACATTTTTCCGGGATGACGAAAGGTTTTTCATGGCCTCGGCGCATTGATGTTACAACTTTGACCACTTCCGGAATGACCTCTCCGGCCCGTTGGATGACCACCGTATCTCCAATCCGTATATCTTTACGCTCGACCTCATCCTGGTTATGGAGGGTGGCCCGGCTGACCTCCACCCCGCCGACAATGACCGGTTTAAGATGGGCCACAGGAGTCAATGTCCCGGTCCGTCCAACCTGGACCTCAATGGTTAATATCTGGGTTGTTTCCTGAGAAGGCTGAAACTTAAAGGCCAAGGCCCAACGCGGGCTCCTGGATTTGATGCCTAATTGTTCCTGAAGGGCAAAGGGATTGACTTTAAGGACCACCCCGTCAATTTCATAGGGCAGGTTATGACGCTGGGTTCCCATCTCTTCACAAAATTCAAGGCACTCTTTAATTCCCGAACAGCGCCGTATATGAGAATTAACAGGTAGGCCCCAGTTTGGCAGGGTTTGGAGGACCTCCCACTGACTGGAAAAGGTCTGCCCATTCACCAGTCCCAGGCCATAGGCAAAAAAATGTAACGGCCTCTGGGCTGTGATTTTAGGGTCCAACTGGCGCAAAGAACCGGCAGCGGCATTCCTCGGATTGGCAAAGGGAGCCTCACCGGCATCCTCTCTTTTGCGGTTGTATTCCTTAAAATCCTTAATTTTAATATAGACCTCACCCCGGACTTCCAGACGGTCCGGGGGCGGGACCTTGGTGTCAAGGAGTCTCAAGGGTATGGCGTGAATGGTCCGCACATTCTGGGTAATCTCCTCGCCCATTATCCCGTCTCCCCGGGTGGAGGATTGGATCAGAATTCCTTTCTCGTAAATCAATTCAATGGCCAGGCCGTCCATTTTCGGTTCGGCTGTATATTCAATCTCCTGATCGTTTTTTAAAAAACGTTTTATGCGCCGGTCAAATTCCAGGACTTCATCATGATTAAACCCATTTTCCAGACTGAGCATGGGGATGGAATGGGCTACGGCTTGAAATTTATCGGCCGGTTTGGCCCCAACTCGCTGGGTGGGCGAATCCGGGGTGATCCATTCCGGATGCCGGGTTTCCAGGTCTTCCAATTCCCGAAGCAGACGGTCGTATTGGGCATCGGAGATTTCCGGGTCGTCCAAGACATAATAGCGGTAGTTGTGATAGTGAAGTTGGGTGCGGAGTTCCTGGATTCGTTTGTTTAAGGGATGATCCATGGGCCTGTGGCGATAACTGATAGCTTAGAACTGTATCACATTATGCTGGATTTGAAAAGCGAAAGGCCCGCAGCAATCCAAAGCATCCGCTGAGCATCATATTGCCGAAGGGAGCGGCCATAATCACCGGGGCATCGGCCAGCAATCTTCTTCTTGGCCCGGTGACGATCAGCGGAGGAAATCGGTCCTCCCAAGGGACGAAATTGAGACAGCCGTGCCCGCCATCTTGAAAGACCTGTTTATTGGTCAGTCGCCCGGCAACAAATTTCTCCAAATCAGTTATCAGTTTTTCTTTATTCAGAAAGAAGGTGTGGTGCTCAAAAACACCTCGGAGACGACCTTCCATCATCCAAGCAGCTAGAGTGTGTTCATTGCCGATGTTAACGATCAGGAGAATGGGAGAAGTCAATTTTTTTACCTGCTCATCCTCCATAGTTCCCAATATGGCTGCCGCTCCGGTATCCATGACTTGGGCCTGAGGCCAGGTTTCTTGAACGGCTTTCATCCGGGTCAAATGTGTCGGGATGTCCTGATAAAGAAGGGTTTCCAATGGGTTTCCTGAGACAAGAAAATCCTCCCATTGTTTAAAACGAAAGCATCGGTTGCTTTCTTGAGGCGCGAAGCCGTGATCCTGAACAGCCACCAGATGGGTCTCAGGTAAAACCAGCCCGAAGGATTCAAAAAGCCCGGTAAGGGCCGCCTCTTGAATATCTCCCATTTCGATCCTTATGGCCTCGTCTGGTGCCGAGTTTGTTATTTGAACCCCCATTTTGGTAACTTTGTCGAGGTCGTCCCGGAGAGTCAGGGCTGCCTGAGCATGGGCATAAACCGGCAGACCCGCTTTTAGATGATCGCGGACAGCCTGAGAAGAGGCACCACCGCCCATCAGATGGCCGGTTAAAAAGATAGCCTTCCGGGACAGGGTGGCCTGCTTGATCTTTCGGGCCGTTATAATCGTAGGTGAGGGCAGGACACACTGGAGCGCATTTTCCAGGGGCTCTCCTTCGGTCCAGACCAGCAGGTCCTGGGTCCCTCCGCCGATATCCAATGTCAGAATGCTTTTACCATTATTTATTTTCGGGGAATGGAGCATAGCTTTTCCGTGTAACCTTAGGGCGACTCTTTTATAAACCCATTTAATAGATTAGACAGGGTTACAAATTGGGCAATGGTTAAGGTTTCACCCCGGCATTGGGGATCCGTTTGATTTATTTCCAAGGCCTTGGCAATCAAAGAGGCAGGAAATCGTGCCTCGGCGGTTAAGGCATTTTTGATCTGTTTGCGCCGCTGGGCAAAGGCGGAGCGAACAATCCATTGAAAGAGGTTCTGGTCTTCAATCTTTGGAGTTGGCTCCTGACGAAAAAGCAGTTCGATAAAGGTCGAAGAGACTTTGGGCCTGGGAAAAAAGGATCCCGGTTTGAGCTGCATCAAGGATCGGACATGGGCATAATAGCCGATCAGGATAGTGATCACGCCATATTCTTTTGTCCCTGGCTGGGCCAGAAGACGATCGGCCACCTCTTTTTGCAGCATCACATAAGCGGCCTTGATGATCAGTTGGTTTTCGATGACCTTAAACAGGATGGGCGTGGAAATATGATAGGGAAGATTGCCGACTATAGAGAAAGGACCATTCAAGGTCTTGAACCATTTATTCCAATTCGTCTTCAATAAATCTTCGTGGGCCACTTCTATGTTTTTCTTCCCCGCCTGCAACACTTTTTCTTTTAATTCCGCCGAACGACCGGCATCGATTTCCACAGCCAGGACTCTGGATACTTTTTCGGCCAATAAAAAAGTCAAAGCCCCCTGCCCGGCCCCTAATTCCACCACCGTATCTAAAGAAGTCAGGGGTAGTCGATCAATTAGATTTTTGGCTTGGATTTCATTTCTCAAGAAATTCTGGCTGAGAGATTTTAATGGGGGGTATGATGATCGGTCCATGATTTATAAGAAGGTAAGAAACCCTACTTCATAGTGGGTAGTTGTCCTTTATTTTTTTCCTGCTTGATAATAGAGGAGCGGTTCGTTTAACGCCGTTGAATCCGGACAAAAAAAGCATAAGAGCACAATAGGTCGAATTATGCAGGGACTCCTTTGCTTGAATAAGTAAAACTCTTTAACAAAAATAAATTGGGAAGGCAAGGGAAACCGTAATTATGCTCCTCTCAATAAACGAACATTTTCCCAGTTAAAACTTAGAGATGTTTGAAAGTGAAGCGGGGAACTCGGCCAAGAGACTTGACTTTTCGGATCAATCCCGGTATAACCAACTAAAATTTCTAACGAAGGAAGATTACTTATGAAGGCCTTGGTTCTATCCGGTGGGAAAGGGACTCGGCTGCGGCCGATCACGCATACGATGGCCAAGCAATTGGTCCCGGTGGCTAATGAACCTATTTTAGGTTATGTCTTCCAGCACCTTATGGAAGCCGGTATCAAAGAGGTCGGGGTGGTGGTAGCACCGGAGACCCAGGATGATGTAAAAAAGTTTTTAAAAAATGGGGGGCGCTGGGGACTTAAGATCCAATATATTCTCCAGGATAAACCCCTCGGCTTGGCCCACGCCGTTAAAACCGCTCAGCCTTTTTTAGGGTCTTCTCCTTTTGTCATGTATCTGGGAGACAATCTTCTAGCCGAAGGGATCAAGGACTATAGAGAACAATTTTTGAAAGAGAAACTCGACGCCTTTTTGTTTTTAAAAGAGGTGGAGAATCCCAAGGCCTTTGGAGTGGCGGTCTTGAATAAGAAAGGACATATCACCCGCCTGATTGAAAAACCTGAAGATCCACCCTCCAATCTGGCCCTGGTAGGGGTCTATTTCTTCTCTCCCAGAATTCACGAGGCTATTGCCCGTATAAAACCCTCGGCCAGGGGAGAGCTGGAGATCACGGATGCCATCCAGGAACTTATGAATATGAAGGGCCTAGTCAAAGGTCATATCCTGGAGGGGTGGTGGCTGGATACCGGAAAGAAAGATGATTTTTTAGCGGCCAATTCCACTATCTTAGATGATTATATCAAGCGTGATATCTGCGGGAATTGCGACGACAAGAGCCAGATCATTGGTCGGGTCCGTCTGGAGAAAAAAACCAAGGTCGTCGGCAGCATTATTCGAGGGCCGGCAGTGATCGGAGAAGGGGCTCAGATCATCCATTCCTTTATCGGCCCTTATACCACCATCGGTCCTTACAGCCGGGTGATCCATTCGGTAATTGAGCATTCGGTATTGATGAACCATTGTCTGGTGGAAAATATCGCCCGCATTGAAGATAGTCTGATCGGTCGGGAAGCAAATGTAATCCAGGGGCAAAACCATTCCAAGGCCCTCCGTTTGATGATCGGGGACAACGCGATTGTTGAAGTTTAAAAAACAAGACAAGATACAAGGTATAAAGTGCAAGGTACAAGGTGTAAACTTTAATATGGGTTACCTTAAATCTTATACCGTGGACCTTGCGCCTTTTTGTAAAAGGTAGGATATATGAACAAGACGATTCTAATCACCGGCGGGATGGGATTTATCGGTTCCAATTTTATCCGTTATTTTTTAAAGGCCCACCCCTCCTGTCAATTGGTCAACCTGGACAAACTCACCTATTCGGCTAATCCCGAAAACCTCCAAGACATTTCTTCCGATACCCGTTACCGATTTATTCAAGGTGACATATTGGATGAGGCTTTACTTTTTCGGCTATGTCAAGACTATCCTATCCAGATGGTGGTCCATTTTGCCGCTGAGTCCCATGTGGATCGCTCTATCTTGGGCTCCAAGGAATTTATACAAACCAATGTCCTTGGTACCCACACTTTATTGGAATTCTTTAAACAATATTGGCACGACACTTTGGCCGAAAATCCAGAATTCCGATTCCTCCATATCTCCACCGATGAAGTCTATGGCACCCTCGGACTAGAAGGGATTTTCACTGAAGAAACGGCCTTTCAACCCAACTCCCCTTATTCGGCCAGCAAGGCCGGGGCCGATCTGTTGGTTCGGGCCTATTTTGAAACCTACGGTTTCCCGGGTCTGATTGTCCGCCCTTCCAACAACTACGGCCCTTATCAATTCCCTGAAAAATTTATTCCTTTGATGATCACCAATCTTTTAGAAGACAAACCTATCCCGGTCTATGGACGGGGAGAAAATATCCGCGACTGGCTTTTTGTAGAAGATGCCTGTCAAGCTATTGATCAGGTCCTGACCAAGGGGAAGATCGGAGAGGCTTATAACATCGGGGGAGAATCTGAAAGGACGAATATCGATGTGGCCCGCCAATGCCTATCTTTTTTGAAAAAAGGAAAGGAACGCCTTCAATTCGTCACCGACCGCCCAGGTCATGATTTACGTTATGCTTTGAGTAATGACAAGATCAAAAGTGAGACCGGCTGGCACCCTGGGGTACGATTTTCGGAAGGCCTCTCCCGGACCGTCCAATGGTATGAGGATCATGTCGGATGGTGGAAGCCCCTCAAAGAAAGACTGCAACAGGAAACCAAGGGCTTCTGGAGCAAGTCATGAAGGTCCTGGTCACCGGTTATCCTGGTTTGCTGTCCAAAGATCTGGTTCCCGTTCTTGAAGCGGAGCATGAAGTGATCCCCCTTTCCATTGACGACCTCGATATCACCCGGAAGGAGGAGGTCTTCAAAACAATAGAAACCAGTCAACCGGAAGTGGTGATTAACTGCGCCGGCTATACGGCAGTGGATCAGGCGGAAAAGGATTGGGAAGAAGCCTATCGGGTTAATGCCCTAGGGGTCCACTATTTGGCCCTGGCTTGTCAAAAATTCAAGGTGATACTTTGTCATATAAGTACCGACTATGTTTTTGACGGTCAGATCCGCCGACCCTATCAACCCTGGGACATCCCCAATCCGATTAGTCTCTATGGGGCCTCCAAACGAGCCGGGGAATTTTTCATAGAAAAATTGCTGAACCGATATTATATCATCCGAACCAGTTCCCTGTACGGAAAACACAGCAATAATTTCGTCAAGACTATCATTAACAAAGCCGAGCAAGGCGGGCCATTAACGATAGTCTGTGACCAGATTATGTCCCCGACCTGGAGCGTCAACCTCTCTCAAGGGATTCTGAAGATAATCAAATCAGATAATTTCGGGTTTTATCACCTGACGGATCAGACCGATGGAGGGATCAGTTGGTTTGATTTTGGCCAGGCCATATTAAAGATCAAAGGATTGAATCAAAAAATTCTTCCCATCAGTTGTCAGGACCTTGACCGCCCGGCGCCCCGGCCAGCCTATTCGGTCCTGGATACACGCTATTTGACCCTGGCCACGGGTTATTCTCCCCTTCATTATCAGGAGGCCCTGGAGCGATTTCTGAAATGAACCAAGACCGATTTCAGGGGAAGTCCTTAAAGGAGTGGACCGATCTGTTTTCTGATCCTGCCTCAAGCCTGTCTGCTTTAGGAAAAGAGGCTCTTTTTGAGCGGACCTATTCTGTCCCCCTGCATCTGGCCCTGTGGCTGGAATTTTTTCTGATCGCCGGAGAGGAACCGGTGAAAGAAAAGTGGGCCTTGCTGCCCTTGGAGGAGCAGACCGATTTGGGGATTGAACTGCTCAAATGTTATCTCTTCCAGCCCGTTTATATCCGGCTTGTCAAAGAAGAAAGATCGTTAGTCTTAAAAGCACCCTTGATAATGGTAAATCAGGAAAAATTCTTTCAAGTCGAGCATGGGACCGGAACAAACCGGAAAATAGAATTATTATACCCCTTGGACCATCGTCGGTTCTGGCCGGAATTGTTTGGAATATTTCAGGAGGATTTTTTTTCTTCAGAAAAAGTTCTTAAGGCCCTCGAACCGGGCATAAGCCTGACGTCTTCTTCCCGTCTGATAAAAATCAAACAACGGGCAGAAACCCTTGGCTCTTTCTTCGTGAAAGGAAAAAACAAGGAAACTTCCACCTATTTGCTGCCTAAAGATCAATCAAAAACAAAAAATGCCCTGGAAGATATTCCTGGGCAAGCTCACGAGGAGATTCGTCCCCCCAAGGAGATTGAACCCAACCATTTGGCACCTGCAGTTTCGGACCTTCCTCCTTCCCCCCTTTTGCCGCCCAAGAGAAAGAAAAAGAAGAAATCTTCACAAGAGCAGATGGAACTGTTTTAATCGAGGAGTTTCTTGATGAAAGTTGCTGATAACCTCTATGCCTTTATCTGGCGCAATCCCCAAGACAATAATTGCAACACCTATCTGATCAAAGGATCAAAAACGATTCTTATCGATCCGGGACACATCCATCTTTTTGATCATGTCATGTCCGGTCTTTTGGATTTAAACCTTAGACCCAATCAGATAGATCTGATTATCATCACCCACGCTCATCCGGATCATCTGGAGGCGGCCGCGTTGTTCAAAAAGCCCACCTTATTGACTATGAGCTTGGCCGAGTTTAAGTTTATCAAACAATGGTTCGGCCGCTATGGCTGGGAGGCAGGGAATGGTTTTGAACCTGATTTCTTCCTTCAGGATGGAGAATTAACCATAGGGGATCTGAGTTTCCAGGTGATAACAACCCCAGGACACTCACCGGGTTCCATTTGCCTCTACTGGGCTGAGCGTAAAGCTCTATTCACCGGGGATTTAATTTTCAGCCAGGGAGTGGGGCGGACCGACCTGCCGGGAGGAAACGGGGGTCTGTTAAAAGAAAGCATCCAGCAGATTGCCGTATTGGATATCGATTATTTACTCAGTGGTCACGGAGAGGCGATTAAAGGGAAAAAGGCCGTGGAAGCCAATTTTAGAATGGTAGAAAGCACCTGGTTCGATTACCTCTAAAAGCCAGCTATTTTTTCTTTACAAATTTGCTTTTCCTGATCATAAAAACGCTTCCAGACGGGATTGCGGTCCACATTGGGAATGACTGCCGGTCCTGAAATCCCTTGAACCGACAATTGCTTTTTCAAATGGTCCACCTGTGCAGCCTTTTCCTGAAGTACCTTTTGGTCGAAATCCTCCAGGATTTTCATAAAAGGTTCGCGTGGAAGTTTCAGGAATTCGTTGATTAATTGAAATCTTTTTTCGTTATCCTCTTCAGGTTCCAATCCGTTGATTAATTCCAATTTTAAAAATTTAACCCATTCCGAAGGGTATTCCTTGCTTAAAAGCTCACTCTTGAGCTTGTCCATATCCACCCGATCGTCCAAAAATTTTTGAATCAAACCTTTGGCTTTTTTCAGCCATTCCTCTCGACGGATCTCTTCTTTTTCTTGAGGACTCATGGTTAAACCTTTGGTCTTTTCCATGATCAGATCCAGGGTGCTTTTAATCTCGGCCATTTAACACCTATTGCCAAATGAAAATCTTCTAATTTTACTTATCGTATCTTTTTTCAATGATTAGAATCCAGGAGTCAGAATCCAGAAAAAATCTTTAAATCTTATTAAGGATTCTTCCTCATTCTGCCTCCTGATTCCAGGATTCTGTATTCCAACATATATTTAAATTTGGTTTTTCTCGTCGCCCGTCAATATCTTATTAAGCATGTCCGACGGTTTCACCAAGCAGGCTGATGTCGATGCCAAGAAGTTTAGCGGACTGTTCCCAACGGTTTTCCGCCTGGGTCTTAAAAAGGATGGTTTCATTCACCGGGCTGGTCAGCCAGGCATTGGCCATGATTTCCGATTCTAACTGTCCTGGTCCCCAGCCGGCGCAACCCAAGGCGAAGATAAACTGACCTGGCCCTTTCCCTCGGGATATTGATTCCAGGATGTCTTTGGAGTTACTCAAGGCCAGAGAAGAGGTTACTGGATGGAAACCCTCCCATTTAAAGGGCAGCCCATGGAGTATGAAGATCTGTCCTTTATGCACCGGGCCGCCTAAATAGACTGGACTGGAATCCATTTCGGGACTGGATTTCAATCCAAGTTCCCGAAAAACCGTCCCGCAGGTCAAATCCGGTAAAATTCGGTTTATGACCAATCCCAAGGCTCCTTCGAGGGAATGTTCGCATATGCAGATTACGGATTGAAAAAAATTCGGGTCTAACAGACTGGGCATGGCAATGAGGAAATGGCCTTTAAGGGAAGATTCAGTTTCCTTTTTCCAACTCATAGGGTCTCCGATGTAGGATTTTTCTCAAGAGTAGAGTAGTCTCTTTGGGGTCATCTCTGGGTCAAATCTTGAATAATGAGGTTCTTTCTACAATTTAGTTGGGAGATAGGAATCAAGGATCCAAGGATTCAGGGATTCAAAGGGTTAGATTAATCCTCGAACCCTCGAAGCCTTCTGGCATCGCCAACTCTTTTAGAGATGATTTTTAATTAATAACTAAACTCTTGCACTAATAAAGAGGAATGTTTCCTTTTAAGATTGATGTCAAAATGAATCATATTAACTATCCAGCTTATGTCTCCCAACTAAAACATATCTCATTTAAATCATTATCTCTCACAAAATGATTTATCACTATTAGGCGGGTTTAATATGGCCCGTTATAGGGATTTTAATTTTTTCTGCGCCAGCTTGGCCCGACCGGTTTTGGGGAATTCCTTGATGATTTTCTCCAGAAGGAGCCGGGCACTGCCGGTATCCTTCAAATTGATGAAAGACAGGGCCTGCTTATACAGGGCTTCAGAAATAAACTTACTTTTAGGATAGGACTTGATCAATTTTTGATAGGTCAGAATGGCCTCTTCGTACTCTTTACTCCCGTAAAGGGATTCGGCCAACCCGAATTGGGCTTCTTCAATATTTTTCCCTTTTGGAGCCTTTTTTAAATATTCTTCATACTTTATTTTGGCTCCATCATAGGCCTGTTTTTTTAACAAGGCATTGGCTTCCCCGTAGATCTCTTCAGGTGTTGTCTTGGGCTTCTCTTTTTCTTTGACCGGCTCTTTACCTTCCTTCTGATCCTCTTTGGCTTCACGGGTTATTTCTTTGGTCTTTTCCGGTTTAGGCCCCGGTTCGGTTGGCGTAGGTGGGAGGGGCGACGGTGGCAGTTTTTCCAGACGTTGCAATCGGGCCTGGAGGTCTTTCAGATCATTGGATAGAGATTCGCTTAGCTGCGCCTGCTCCTTTTTTTGGCTGTGTTCCAAGGCTTCAATACGGCCTTGAAGGACCTGAATCTGCGTTTTGAGGGATTCAAACTGGATCGTGGAATCGGCTTGATTTTGGAGAACAGGCTGCAACTGTGAATCCATCTTCTTTTCGGTTTGTTCGATCTGTCGGGAAAGCTTGGTTGTTGTTTCTTCATTCGAATCTCTAACTTGATACAGATTCCGTTCCAAAATAGAGGTCCTGTTGGCCAGGATAAGGATATCTTCCCTGGTGGCACAACCGGCCAGCATCATGAAAAGAAGGCCAATCCACATCAGCCGACATAGGATCTTCACGCTTTAACCTCCCGTTCCAACGGCAATAGGGTTCAAGGATTCAAGGGGGTTTTAATTTTCAAGACTTTCACTTGAATTCTTGAACCCTAAGGCTCCTTGAGTCCTTCGATTCCTTATCATGTTTCTCGGCCCCATCATCAGATGGGCCTGCGGGTTAAATACGAAAAACCTTTTATTTTAATACAAAATGAGCCCGGCGATTCTTGGCCCAGGCTGCCTCGTTAGACCCGGTATCCACAGGTTTTTCCTTACCGAAACTGATCGTTGAAATCCGGTTGGCGCTGATCCCCAGGGACACCAGGTACTGCATGGCTGCATCGGCCCTTTTCTGTCCCAGGGCCAGGTTATATTCGGCGCTTCCTCTTTCGTCACAGTGGCCTTCGATCAATGCCTTGGCCGCCGGGAAGTCTTTTAACCACTTGGTTTTTTTATTTAAATTTTGTTTGGCCGTATCCGATAAGATATACTGATCAAATTCAAAATAGATATCCTCGGATTCAAAATGGGCCTTATCAGAGGCTGCCTGCAAACGCTTAGCCTCTTCTTCTCTCAGGGCTCTTTCCCTCAACTCCTGTTCGGAAAGTTCCTGTTCTTTAATACGTACCCGTTTCTTGGCCTTTTCCGCCTCATCCTCCGCGGCGGTGGGGGGTTTAGAAACAATTCCTTCGCTTTTAACCGTCTTTTTACTGCAAGAATAAAGAAAAAGACTGGAAATAAAAAACAACAAGATCAATGCCCAAAAACCGGTTTGTTTTGCCTTCACAGTGCATCCTCCTTTTGGAATAAAAATAACTTAATTATATCTCATTTTAGAAAGAAATTATAGCTAAAAAATATAAAAAATATTTGAAGCCTATTCACCCAATTTTCTAGGACACCAGGAAGGGCTGGTTTGTTCTCCGGATAAATAAGTGATCCGCTTTTGATTGGCTCCATTGGCATTCATGATATAAACAGCCGACTTACCGTGCCTGTTGGAACTGAAAATGATCATCCCGCCGTCCGGAGAGAAGTCCGGAGACTCGTTGTTTCCCGAAGCTGTCAGCCGTTGGGGGTCACCGCCGGAAGGAGAAACAGTAAAAATCTGGAATTGACTTCCAACCCTGCCGGCATAGGCGATCAGATTCCCTTTGGGGGACCAGGCCGGGCCGACGTTATAATTGCCTTGAAACGTCAGCCGCCTCACTTCAAGCGAACCGACAGTCAAAATAAAAATTTGGGGGCTCCCAGAGCGGTCGGAGACAAAGGCTAATTGTTTTCCATCCGGGGACCAGCTCGGTGAGACTTCTATGCCCCAGCTTTGAGTTAATTTCCGGATAGAGGTTCCATTACGGTTCAGATGAAGAATTTGGGAAGTACCCTGATGAGTCAAGGCTACAGCCAGGGATTCGCCGTCCGGGTACCAGGCAGGGGTTTGATTGACCCCCGAACGACTGGAGATCCTGCTGGATTGCAGCCCTGGGAGATGAAGCAGATATACGGCCGGGGTTCCGTCCTTGTAAGAGGTGTAGGCAATCTCGTCGCCTCGAGGGGACCAGCGGGGGGTCAGGGTGATGGAATTGTGATTGGTTAAACGTTGAAAATTACTTCCGTCAAAATCTGCGGAATAGATTTCTTTCTTCCCGGTTGTGGTGGAGATAAAGGCGATCCTGGTTTGGAACGGGCCATGTTCTCCGGTAAGCAGAAAAAGGATCTCGTCGGCAAAACGATGGATCGCTAATGGATATTCCTTGGATGAAACCTGATATTCTTTTCCCAATATGGATTTGCCCTGGAGGAGATCATACAGCCGCATTTCCAACTTGAGTTGAGCCCCTGACAGGTAATAAGATCCTTTAACCAATAAATCGGCACCGGTCAAAGTCCAGGCATTGAAATCTATGGATCCTGGTTCGTCGGGGCGTCCCAGAAATCCCTTGGGATCGATCGTTTGAAAATAGCCTGTAAAAACAAGATCCCGCATCAAGAGGGATGCAGTTGCGTTTCCCAAGGCGGCATCCAAAGCCCCTTGATTTTTAAAATCCGTAATTACAATCGGGATTTTTTTTGCACTGGGAGAATCAATGTCGAGATAAACCCGGGCAGAATGGGCATAAGGGACAACTATAAAGCCAAGCCCTGATATGGCCGTCAGGGCAAATATCAGGGAGAATTTCAGAATTGATTTGGACATCTAATTTCCAGACAGATCTTTGGAGTAAAAGGTTAAACCAAAATCATAACTGTTTTTAGGATAGCCTTCGGGCAATGGCGGAAGGGGATCGGATTTTTTTAAAGTCCTAATAACTTCCTGGTCAAAGGCCTCTATCCCGGATTTCCGTTCGAACCGATAATTTTCGATGCGGCCATTTCGGTTGATGTTAATGATGACAACGGCTGAGATGTCTTTCCTTTTTAACAGCCCTTCAGGTAAAACCCAATTTTTTTTAATCCGACTCAGCAAAGAGGCATGATATAACTGCAGCTGAATCCCCGGACCATCCTGCAACCCTGGACCGTAAGAAGAGACGTTCCCCGGACCGCCGGGCCCGGCCCCTTGCCCGGCCGGGGAACCCGACTGTTTTTTCTTTTCGAGTTGAGTCAAAGCCCTTTCCAGCGTCTGTTCATTTTTGACCTTGTCTTCCAGCCGGCTTAAGGTCTTTCCCAGGGATTTTTCCTTTTGAACCTTTTTCTTCAATTGTTCCATGGCCTGATCTAAAGTCTTTGACCGGTCTTGAACCTGAAGAGGTTTTTCTAGAACCGGTTTAGGTATGACGACGGGTTTGGGTTCTTCCCGGGGGGAAGGTGGAGAAGAGGCGACGATGGGTTGTTCCGATTTTTGAATACTGCCGATCGGTCCGCTGCCGGGCAAGGAGACCAAATTAACAATATAGGACGGTTCTATTTTTTTGGCCGTGCCACCTCCGGGAAAAATATTCAGGAAGATGGCCAGGGCGAAAAGGTGAAGGCCAAGAGAAATAGAAATCATCTTCATCCATTGTTTTTCCCAGGAAGGTCTATTCCAGGAAGAAAACGTCTTGACGGTCATTTCTTTTCTTCAGTCGGCTCGGTTACCATGCCCAGTTTCTCAATGCCTGAATTCTTAATGTCGCTCATGATTTGAACGACAAAACCGTAGGGAAGGGATCGGTCGGCCCGTAAAAAGACCTCTCCCTCTTTTTTATTTTGATAAAGGATCTTTAATTTTTCCTGAAGTTCCCCGCGGTTGACCCGATATTCATTGATAAAGATTTCCTGTTTTTTATTCAGAGTGATGACCAGCCGTTCTTCCTGAGAGGGGATGGCTTTGGCTTGGGTTTGGGGGAGTTGGACATCCATGCCCTGCATCATCATCGGTGCCGTCACCATAAAGATAATCAGCAGGACCAGCATAACGTCCACCAGAGGCGTTACATTGATCTCCGACATTAATTTTCTATCGCCGCCGCCGACATCCATAATGCTGTCCCTTATTTCTTTAAGCCTGCCTTTTTAAACTGGTCCCTCTCGATAATATTTAAAAAATCAGAACAAAAATTATTCATCTCCGATTCCAGGACCCGGACCTGATTGGAAAAATAGTTATAGCCGATCACCGAAGGGATGGCGGCCGCCAGACCGGCGGCCGTGGCGATCAGGGCCTCGGAGATCCCCGGGGCGACCACAGCCAGACTGGCCCCCCCGCGAAGACCGATACTCTGAAAGGAATTCATGATCCCCCAGACCGTACCAAAGAGTCCGATGAAAGGGGCGGTATTTCCCGTGGTGGCCAGGAAAGTCAGGGCATATCCCAATCGGGTGACCTGAGAATTCATGGCCGCCCGCAAGGCCCGGGGAATATTTTCAAAGCGGACCAGATTGGTGGACATAATATCCGTCGTTTCCCTTTGGGCGATCTCCTCGGTTTCCTGCTGCATCTTGTAAAGTCTTCCCAATTCTTGATAGCCGACTCGAAAAACCTCGGCCACGGGACTGTATTGGAGATCTTTTGATTCCGTATAGGCCACGGCCAGACTTTTACTTTTCCAGAAAATCTCCTGGAAGAGGTTGGTCTCCTTCCTGGCCCTGTGGATGATCCGGTATTTCATAAAAATGATCGACCAGGAGAGGATGGAAAAGGACAAAAGCAAAAAAAGGACCAGTTTGACCATGGGCCCGGCATTCCAAACCATGGACAATATCTCATTTTGATTTACAATGGAAAGCATGGGATTCCTTTTCCGTATTGATTTTTATTTTCTGCCTGTTGAAAATGCTTAAGCGAGCGCCATCCCCGTAGCATTTTATTGGAACCGTCGAGTTTTTGCTTCGGGGTTTAGGGAGCGAAACTCGAAAAAAAATTCCTTGCATCGAAGAAGGAAGAGAAAGGAGGTTTAACTTATTAAATTAGGCTAAGGAATCAAGACCTTATGAAGTCTGCACTGGATTAAAGGAACCGATTGGCAGAAGCCTCCGCATACATTCAATATGGATTCGGAAAGAGGCTGGGTTTCACAAAGACAACACCGGCTTTCATGATTCCCTGGTGGGCGCAAAAAATATTATTTTTCCTCTTCCTCCTCCTCTTCTTCTATCGACTCCTCTCCAATAATTTCTTTAAGGTATTCTTCATATTCTTCGGCCGTCAGCAGTTCATAATATTCCGTAGTGGACGTGACATCGATTCGAATGATCCAACCGTCTTGATAGGGGTCTTCATTGATGATTTCCGGGGAGTCCGGGAGTTCATGGTTGATCTCGACGATTTCCCCGCTCAAAGGAGAAAAGAGATCAATCCCTGCATCCTGAGATTCTAATGAACCAAAAGGTTCGTCTTTGACCACTTCATCACCTTCTTCGGGAAGGGTAATCCCGGAAATATCTCCCAGATCTCCCTGAGCATAATCGCTGATTCCGATAGTGATGCGGTTGTCATCATCCAAACGTGCCCAGACATGATCTTTACTGTATCTTAGCTCTTCTAAGATAACCAAAATGATCTCCCTTGTTCCCGTGGATTAAAATCTTTTTTCCGCTTAATTCTTTAGAATTAAGTTATTTTCTATTATTAAATCCTCATGTCCGCTTGATGCCAGGGGCGCAGAGGAACGTAAAAATTATTCTAAGGATTTAAGGGGCCAAGTCCCCTCTTTGGCGGGATTGAATCCTCGAATCCTGGAATCCTCGAGCCCTTTTTCTTATTAAATTGAGGTCTAATATAACCAAGTAAAATTAGCAAGTTTTTTTTTAGCTGGGAGGGATTTTTTTGTTCTTTAAATAACAAGCTAGAATAATTGAAAAAAAGACTAAGAAAATACTGATATATTGCGTATCGGACCAGCCTCCCCCTAAAAGAGTTCCCCGATAATCTCCCCTGAAAAATTCCAAGACCCAACGCCCGAGACCGTATAAAAAAAGATAAAAAAGGAGGACCCGTCCCGGGAATCCTGGCCTATTCTTAAGAACCCATAAAATAAAAAAAATAATCAGGGCGGTTAGGGCCTCATAAAGCTGTGTGGGGTGCAGTGCAATTCCGGTCGGGGCCAGAGAATCGGGATGAGTGAAAATGACTCCCCAAGGCAGGTTGGTCGGCTTTCCAAAGCAGCAACCGGCAGCAAAGCAGCCCAGGCGGCCGAACACCTGCCCAATGGCGATGGAAGGGGCCAGCAGATCGGCTGTTTCCCAGAAAGGCAGTTTCTGTTTTCGTAGGTACCAAAGACCGGTCAGAAAGGAAAGGATCAACCCTCCATAAAAGACCAGGCCTCCTTCCCAGATCTTAAAAAAGTCCAAGGGGTGTTCAAGATAATGTTGATAATTGATTAGTACATAAAGGAGTCGAGCCCCAAGGATGGCTGAAAGAATGACATAAAATGAAAGGTCCAGGATTTTTTCAATCGGAATCCCTTTTCGACGGGCTTCTTTGACAGCCAGTCCTATACCCAGCAGAAAACCGACTGCAGTAAAAAGGCCGTAACTGTGAAAAGTAAAACCTCCGAGTTGAAAAAAGATCGGGAACACCTTCAGACCTCTTTCATAACCATATAGCTGAAGACCAGGAAAAGGACTCCCAGGGTGATGGCCGAGTCAGCTACATTAAAAGCCGGCCAATGATATTTCCCCCAGTAGATATCCAGAAAATCGACAACCGCCCGGAAACGGAGGCGGTCGAGTAAATTTCCCAGGGCCCCTCCAATAATCCCCCCCAAGGACAAAAGGATTCCTGCTTTTTGTTGAGGATAACAAAAGGCAAAGATCAGGATACCGGACATGGCTGCAATGGGGAACAGAAGCAGTAAGATATCTCTCCAGACAGGGGCTGATCCCCCCAGGATTCCAAAAGCTATACCATTATTTTGGAAATGGACCAGATTGAAAAGACCGGGGATCACCGGTCTGGAATAGTATAGGGGAAATTGGGTGATAATATATTCCTTGGTCGCTATATCCAGGATAAGCACTCCGAGAAAGGAAAGGCCCAAAAACCAATATTTTTTCATGCCCATAAAGATCCTTTAACAGGTTGCTGAAAAATGCCCATCTACTACGTTGCCATTATCCCTCGTCATTGCGACGTACTTCTATGTACGCCTCATTCCTCGGAATTTCTGGCGCCTTGTAGACGGTCGGCTTTGCCGACCTGTATAAAGGCCTCCAAGGAGGCCGACTGGACCTTTTTGAGCAACCTGTAATAAAGAGTTTTTTGCATCCTGTTAATCAATTTTATTTTAATGGCCGACTAGCCTGTAATAGCCTGATGACACCGTGAACAGATGGTCGGATGTTCAGGAAAACTGCCCACCTCGGTTCGGAAATTCCAGCAGCGTTCGCATTTTTCTCCCAGGGCCTTTTCGATCCGGATGATCAGGCCGGGGATTTCCGAACTGGCAGCCCCTTCCAACGGCCCGGTCTCCGAATGGATTTCAACTTGCGAGACGATAAAAAGGGTCGGCAGGAACTCGACGTAAGGCTGGATGGCCGGTTTCAGCGAATCCGGCAGGTGAAGGATCACCCGGGCATCTAATGGATTGCCGATGAGCTGGGAACGGCGGGCCTGTTCCAGGGCCTTGGTCACCTCACCCCGCACGGCAAGCAGGACTGTCCATCGTTGATCCAATTCTTCATCCACCAGAGGTAGATCAAAATCCGGGAACTGGGTCAGGTGGACACTTTCGGCCTCTTTGTCCACGGGGGAAAGAAAGGACCAGACCTCTTCGGCCGTAAAAGATAGAATAGGGGCCATCAGACGAACCAGGGCCTTGAGGATAATCAGCAGGGCCGTTTGGGCCGACCTTCGTTCCCGGGATTTGGGGGCCGAGGTGTAGAGACGGTCCTTGAGGATATCCAGATAAAAAGCGCTTAGTTCATTGGTGCAGAATTGATAGAGGGAGTGATAGACCACATGAAATTCATAGTGTTCATAGGCCCGCTTGACCCGGGTGATCACCTTCTGCAATTGCAGCAAGGCCCATTGATCCAGTTCTTCCATTTCTTTTAGGGGTACCTGATCCCGGGCGGATTGAAAATCGGAAATATTTCCCAGCAGGAAACGGCAGGTGTTACGGATACGTCGATAGGCATCGGTTAGTTGCCGGAGGATATTCTGGGAGACGCGGACATCATCCCGATAGTCCTCGGCCGAAACCCAAAGACGTATGATCTCCGCCCCATATTTTTTGATGACCTCCTCAGGATCGGTGACGTTCCCCAGGGATTTGGATTCCTTCTTGCCCTGGCCGTCCACCACGAAACCGTGGGTCAGCACAGCCTCATAGGGGGCCTCGCCCCGGGTCCCTACTGCTGCCAGCAGGGAATGGTGAAACCAGCCCCGGTGTTGATCACTGCCTTCCATATACAAGTCGGCCGGGGCGCCGAGATAGGGCCGGGCCTCCAGGACTGCGGCGTAACTCACCCCGGAATCGAACCAGACATCCAGGATGTCGGTTTCTTTTCGAAACCGGGTCCCCTGACAATGGGGACAACTGGTTCCGGGCGGCACGAGTTGTTCTTCCGAGGAGGAAAACCAGATATCGGTTCCCTGTTTCAAGACCAACGCCTCCAGGTGGTTGATAATCTCCCCGGTGATGATCCAGTTGTTACAGTTCTGACAATAAAAGGCCGGGATAGGGACCCCCCAGGACCGCTGGCGGGACAGGCACCAGTCCGGGCGGTTTTCCATCATACCTCGAATCCGGTTCCGGCCCCAGGCCGGCATCCAGATCACCCGATCGATCTCGGCCAGGGCCTTTTTTCTCAGATCATTGGCCTCCATGGAGATAAACCATTGCTCGGTGGCCCGAAAGATGACCGGTTTTTTGCACCTCCAGCAATGGGGATAGCTGTGTTCAATGGTTTCTTCACCTTTCAGAGCTTTGATTTCGCGCAGCCGCTCCTTAACCGAATCATTGGCCTCAAAAACAAACTGACCGGCAAAAAATTCGACCTCAGGAGTAAAATTCCCCCCATCGTCCACCGGCGAATAAATATCCAGGTGATAGCGCAGTCCGCTTTCATAATCTTCCTGACCGTGGCCGGGCGCGGTATGAACGATCCCGGTGCCCTCTTCCAGGGTGACATATGGGGCCAGGATCATGACCGATTCCCGCTGATAAAGGGGGTGACGGCAGTTTTTGCCCTCCAGGGATTTGGGGTTCAGGCTGGTAAGGATATGGGGTTCAGACCAGGAAAGCCTTTGGGCGCATTTTTCCAACAGCCCTTTGGCCAGGATAAAGACTTCTTCCCCCTGCTCGACAGCCACATACTCAAAGTCAGGGTGGAAGGCCAGGGCCAGGTTGGCCGGAATGGTCCAGGGGGTGGTGGTCCAGATAAGGACCGAGACCTTTTTACCTTTCAAGACCGGATATTCCGACGTCAAATCGGAGATCAAAGGAAAGGCGACAAAAATAGAGGGGGAGGTATGCGGTTCGTATTCCACTTCCGCCTCGGCCAGGGCTGTCTTGCAGGAAGCACACCAGTAGATGGGCTTTTTACTTTTATAAACACTTCCCTGCAGGGCAAAGCGTCCGAACTCCCGAACGATTATTGCCTCATAGGCATAATTCATGGTCAGATAAGGATTATCCCATTCCCCCAAGACCCCCAACCGTTTAAATCCCTCCCGTTGGATGTTGATATACTTCTCGGCATAGGCCCGGCAGAGCTGGCGAATTTCCGTTTGAGAAAGGGTTATTCTTTTCGGCCCCAATTCCAGGTCCACCTGATGTTCAATCGGTAGCCCGTGACAATCCCAACCCGGCACATAAGGGGCATCGAAGCCCGACATCTGTCTGGATTTGACGATAATGTCTTTTACTATTTTATTTAGGGCCGTGCCCATGTGAATATTCCCGTTGGCATAGGGAGGGCCGTCGTGAAGGATGAATTTTTTCCGGCCTTCGGAAGATTCCCGTATCTTCTGATATAAGCACATGCTTTCCCAGTGCTTCAGCCATTCCGGCTCCTTTCGGGCTAGATTGGCCTTCATGGGAAAATCGGTTTTAGGCAGATTTAATGTTTCTTTGTATTCCATGCAACCTCCAGTAAAATGTCACTTGTTTTTTCTTATCATAACAGAGGGATATGTCAAGGAGAAAGCGGATATTCTTTTTGAAGTGGATTTTAGGGTTTTTCCTTTTAATTTGACTTTAACTGTTTGTTATGGTTTATATAAATTGTTTTAATTTGGCTTCATAAACATAAAGCGAATAGCCGCAGGCTTAACCGTTGATAGCTCTCATATCCTGGGAGCTTTAAAAAATGTTCAATTTTGTTCAAGGTCAAGGAAGACGAAAATTTTAACCAGAGGAATACCGGGAGTATTTCGAGGATTGAAATTTGAGTCTGAAGCAGAGATTGGGCAAAAGGGGATTTTTTTAAACTCTCACCCGAAAGGCTGGTTCATTTAGCAGTCCGCCAAGACCCCATTTTTTGAAAGAGAAGATGGGGTTTTTGTTTGAGGGTGGGTGAGAGATATTATGTCCAATGTTGAGACCATATAAGAGGTGCTATAATGCAAGAAAAATCCGTAATTCCTATTGGCCGAATCGAAAACATGATCCTCTTCATTCGGAATCAGAAAGTAATTTTAGACAGCGACCTGGCTCAGCTCTATGGAGTTACCACTGGAAATTTAAATAAAGCGGTAAAACGCAATCTGGATCGATTTCCGCAAGATTTTATGTTCCAATTAACCCAGGAGGAATATAAATCTCTAAGATTCCAAATTGGAATCTTAGAGAAAGGACGGCATGCCAAATATCTGCCCCACGCCTTTACCGAACAAGGAGTGGCTATGCTTTCCAGTGTATTAAACAGCCCAAAGGCCGTTCAGGTCAACATTGAAATAATGCGGGCTTTTGTCCGGTTAAGACAGATGCTTTTATCCCATGTCGAACTGGCTCGGAAGATTGAGGCAATGGAAAAGAAGTACGATTCCCAGTTTAAGGTGGTCTTTGACGCTCTGCGGGCTTTAATGACTCCGCCCGTTAAGCCGAAGAGGAAAATTGGCTTTAACCTCAAAGAAAAGCAAGCACGATACAGTATAAAGAAATCTTCGCGAAAATAGGAGTTGTTGACTTTAACTGCCGGATATGTTGTAAATAAATAATTCCATATTAGCTTTATAAACCCTCGTCTCATAACCTGGGAGCTTTAAAAAATGTTCAATTTTGTTCAAGGTCAATAAAGACGAAAATTTTAACCAGAGGAATACCGGGAGTATTTCGAGGATTGAAATTTGAGTCTGAAGCAGAGATTGGGCAAAAGGGGATTTTTTTAAAGCTCTCACCAGGAAGGATGGTCCATTTAGCAATCCACCAAGCCCCCATTTTTAGAAAAAGAAGATGGGGTTTTTGTTTACTATCTCTCATTGAGAGGATCTTATGGAATCTTTAGTGCCCGTGGAGGTTATTGAGAAGAAAATCTTATTGATCCGTGGTCATAAAGTGATGTTGGATTCCGATCTGGCGGAGCTTTATGGAGTAGAAACCAAGGCCCTCAAAAGATCTGTCAAGCGGAATATCGACCGATTTCCAGAAGATTTTTTGATTCAAATAAACAGCGAGGAATTCGAAAGTTTGAGGTACCATTTTGGCACCTCAAAAAGAGGCGGAGTCAGGTACCTACCATATGCCTTCACCGAAAACGGAGTAGCAATGCTCTCCAGCATTCTCAATAGTAAACGAGCTATTCAGGTGAATATCCAGATTATGAGAACTTTTACCCGTCTGAGGGAGATCTTGGCTTCCCATAAAGATTTGGCGCGGCGGCTGGATAATCTGGAGAAAAAGAACGATGGTCAGTTTAAAATCGTCTTTGACGCCCTGCGGGCTTTAATGGCCCCGCCAATAAAGCCCAAGCGGAAAATTGGCTTTGATCTCAAGGAAAAGCAGGCACGATACAGTATAAAGAAATCTTCGCGAAAATAGGAGTTGTTGACTTTAACTAATTGATATATTCTAAATTATCCGTTCAAATGAAATGCATAGGAGTTTAACCCCTTGAACCCTAGAATCCTTCCTGCATGCCCGCAGGCCTTGAACCCTGTTTTTTTTGAGGCTGGTCCATGAAGCAGTTTGATAAGACCCCATTTTTCAAATAAGAGAGATGGGGTTTTTGTTTTCTGGAAAGGGTAACAAAGTTCACTCTCATATGAATGAAATTCTCACAATTGAAAGGATTTTTTGGCATGGCTAAGGCAAGAAAATCTAATAAAAAGCCCATTGAACAGTACGATCATAAAGGCAAGAAGCGGGTTAATAATCCTCCTGTGGGATTAGTTACACCGGAGTTGGACCAGGAGAAAGGTAAAAAGCTCTATGCCTTTGATCCTCATTTGGACCCTCAACTTCAATGGGCTGGTAAAGCCGAGCATATTTCCTTTGAAGTCCCCACGGTTTCCCTTCATGTGCATGAGCGTATAGATCCCCGAACGATAATCGAATCTGTGCGTAAAAAGAACGGAACGAGATATGACCAAATGTCTCTTTTTAGCGCACCGGAAGAGAATCCGCCTTTAAGGGAAGCCATCGAATTTTATAAACACCCTCATAACTGGTCCAATCGTTTGATTGCTGGGGACAGCCTTTTGGTTATGAATTCCTTGCTGGAAAAGGAAGGCTTGGCCGGTAAAGTCCAGATGATCTATATTGATCCACCTTATGGTATTCGTTACAAATCCAATTTTCAGCCTTTTGTTAACAAGCGGGACGTGAAAGATAAAGATGAGGATCTGAATCAGGAACCTGAAATGATCAAAGCGTTTCGTGACACCTGGGAACTTGGCATCCATTCTTATTTGAATAATTTGAGGGACAGGGTTCTGTTGGCTCGTGAACTTCTATCCGAAAGTGGAAGTATTTTTGTGCAAATTTCTGATGAGAATGTTCACTACGTAAGGGAGTTGATGGATGAGGTTTTTGGTCGTCCAAATTTTTTATCTATAATAACATTTCAAAAAACTGGTGCTACAACTGGGTCTACCCTTTCAACTGTTTCTGATTATTTAATTCAATACTCTAAAAATAAAGAAAATGTGAAATATAGGCAGCTTTTTTATGAAAGAAGCCTTGATTATGAAACATTTGAAATTTTTCCTTTTTTAGAAGATATAAACGGAAAAAGGAGAAGAATTACAGAAGACGAAACAAAAAACCCCGGAATAATTATTTCAAAAAATTTGAAACTATTTCAAACTCAACCATTACACAGTCAACATTATAACGAAGAAAGGTCCAAGCCATGGGTTTTTAAAGGGAAGAAATATGAAGTGCCTAATAATCGACAATGGGCAACTTCCTTTATAGGTTTAGAAAGATTGGCGTCTTTAAACAGAATAGAAGAGCAAGGAAATACTATTCGTTTTGTTAGATATTTAAAAGAGGCTCCGGCAGCACCCATTTCAAATTTATGGAATGATACATCTTCTTTTTCTCAAAGAATTTATTCCGTCCAAACAAATGATAAGGTTATCCAAAGATGTCTTCTTATGACCACCGACCCTGGTGACTTAATCCTTGATATTACCTGCGGTTCAGGTACAAGCGCCTATGCAGCTGAACAGTGGGGGAGGCGGTGGATCACGTGCGACACCTCTCGTGTGGCCATAACTTTAGCCAAGCAGCGTTTGATGACCTCCCTTTTTGATTATTACGATTTAGCCTACCCGGAGCAGGGCGTTGGAAGCGGCTTTAAATACAAAACAGTTCCTCATATTACCCTTAAATCCATTGCCGATAATGAACCTCCTGCCCAGGAAGTTCTATATGACCAACCTCTAATAAATCATTCCCTCGTAAGGGTGACTGGCCCCTTTACCGTTGAGGCTGTCCCTGCCCCAATAGTTAAGCCTCTTTATGAGATTGAAACAGAACAAGATGCAGATGAATCCATTGCTCGATCCGGGGAAACCCTTCGTCAGGCTGAATGGCGAGATGAATTATTCAGAACCGGCATCCGCGGCAAGGGCGGGCAAAAGATTTTATTCTCTCGAATCGAGCCTTTTCCCGGAACCTTTTGGCTTCACGCTGATGGTGAAACAAAAGAATATAATCCGCAAAGGGTAGCGGTATCTTTCGGGCCGGAACACGCCCCTTTAGAAAAGAAACAGGTGGAGCAGGCTATTCAAGAGGCAAGAAAACTTGTTCCAAAACCCACCATGATCGTTTTCGCCTCTTTTCAATTTGACCCGGAAGCCGCTAAAGATATCGATGAAACCAACTGGCCTGGAGTAGTTTTGATAAAGGCCCAAATGAATACCGATCTTCTTACCGAAGATCTTAAAAAGAAGCGTTCCAGCAATGAAAG
Source organism: Thermodesulfobacteriota bacterium (assembly GCA_049520575.1). Lineage (GTDB taxonomy): Bacteria > Desulfobacterota > RBG-13-43-22 > RBG-13-43-22 > RBG-13-43-22 > RBG-13-43-22. Next base: position 51,233 of record JBEKPQ010000008.1, read on the forward strand.
TTTCTGGTTGATCGGTCAACCGGAGATCCGTTTAAAAAAGATTAAAGACAAGAAAAAGGAAAAATGCCAGGTTGAGGTCATGGGCTTTGATTACTACAACACCAAAACCGGGACCATTGATTCCGGCGGCCCTGAAAAGATCGCCATGTGGATGTTGGATACGGATTATGATGGACGATGTCTTTTCCCCAAACAAGTCTTTTTCCCCATGGCCGGGGAGAAGGAAGGCTGGGCCAGGCTGGCAAAAAATTTAAAAGCAGAAATTGATGATATCCTGATCGAGGCTTATCGGGGAACCGTGTCATTACCCTTTGAGGCTGGCGATAATAAGAAAATTGCCGTCAAAATCATAGATGACCGTGGCATTGAAAGCTTGAAAATAATCGAGGTAGGTTAATGAAAAAGGCCACCATAGATGAACTAATAAAAAATTCTCCTTACGAGGAACCTAAATACTTCTGGAGTTATGACCGGGTAACCCGCCTGTTTGAATTAAAGGATGGCCGGCGCCCGGCTGGGTATGTAATTGCTTCAGAAAGTTCAAAGGCATTTGATGATCCAGGAATTTTTGTTGAGATCCCTTTGGTTAATCTGATCCGGGATCGAGTCAAGGCCTGGAAAAATAAACCCGGTCATCCTTATTCTGGGGTTACTGGAATAACCAGACAACTCTTAAGCCATTGGAATAATCCTGAAGAGAGAGATTCAAACCGTCGCTTGTTTTTTTGCCAATTAGAAGCCATGGAAACCCTGATCTGGCTACTGGAGGCCCCAGATTCCGAAAAGGTCGGAATTGAAATCCCTTCGGATGGAGGACCATTGAACCGGATTTGTTCAAAGATGGCCACTGGTGGGGGGAAAACGATTGTCATGGCTATGCTAATTGCCTGGCAGGTTTTGAATAAAGTAACCTACCCCCAGGATAGCCGATTCTCAAAACATATTTTTGTGGTGGCTCCGGGTTTGACGGTTAAAAACCGTCTTCAAGTTTTGATCCCTTCTTCTGAAGGAAACTATTACGACGAGTTTAGCCTTATTCCAATTGGTCTTAAGGATAAACTCCGCCAAGGAAAAGTGCGTGTTCGAAATTGGCACACCCTTCATTGGGAGAGTGAAGAAAAACTTGCCAAAAAGAAGAGTGTAGACAAACGGGGCGTAAAGAGCAACGAGGCCTATGTCCGGGAAGTTTTGGGAGACATGGCCAATGCCAGCAACCTGGTCGTGATTAATGATGAGGCCCATCATGCCTGGAGAATCCCTGCCGAGTCTAAAGTCAAAGGAATAAAAAAAGACGAATTAGAAGAGGCTACCATTTGGGTCAACGGATTGGACCGTATTCATACCGCCCGGAATATACTGGCTTGTTATGATTTTTCGGCCACCCCCTTTGCCCCATCAGGAAAGAAAAGTTCAGAAGAAGCCTTGTTCGGGTGGATTGTAAGCGATTTTGGCCTGAATGATGCCATTGAATCCGGCTTGGTCAAAACGCCCAGAGTCGTTATCCGGGATGATGGGGTCCCGGATGCTAAGACCTATAAATCTAAACTGTATCACCTTTACAATGATTCTGAAGTTAAGGATGATCTAAACCGTAAGGCTGAAGATTATGAAACCTTACCGGATCTTGTGATCAATGCTTATTATCTGTTGGGTAAAGACTGGCTGGAAACCAAACTATCATGGGGAAAAACGGGCTTTAAAACTCCGCCGGTTATGATTTCTGTGGCCAACCGAACCGAAACAGCAGCCCGGATCAAATATGCCTTTGATCATAAAAAAATCAGAATAGATGAACTTTGTATCCCTGAACAAATCCTCCATATTGACTCCAAGGTTCTTGAATTGGCGGAATCCCAGGAGGAAATGAATCTCCCGGATGAACCCAATGAGGAAGAAGAAATCCAAGATGAGCCAATCAAAAAACTTTCCAAAAAAGATTTAGCCGAACGACTTCGGCAAACCGTGGGGACTGTAGGTCAGGTAGGCAAACCCGGGGAGCAGATCCAAAAAGTGATCTCTGTTGGGATGCTTTCGGAGGGATGGGACGCCAAGACCGTGACCCATATCATGGGGCTGCGGGCCTTTTCCAGCCAATTATTATGCGAACAGGTAGTTGGCCGGGGGTTAAGGCGGACCAGCTACGAGGTTCAATCTGATACCGGATTATTTGAACCGGAATATGTTAATATTTTTGGGGTCCCGTTTACTTTCCTGCCACATGAGGGAACAGAAGGCCCACCGCCTCCGCCCCCACCTCCTAAGACAAAGATTGAACCGATTATAGAAAAACAATCCTTTGAAATAAGCTGGCCCAATATCATCCGGATTGATCATGTTTATAAACCCAAGCTGTGCTTGGATATGGGCAAAGTAAAGCCTTTGGAAATAGACGCCTCAAAGACGGTTAAATTAGCCGAATTGGCCCCGGTGATTGAAGGGAAGCCGGATTTGACCCGAATTTCCGAAATTGACTTAGAGGAACTGGGAAAGACGTTTCGAATGCAGAAAGTTATCTTTGAAACCGCCAGGGATATTTTCGATCAAATGCAGCCAACCTGGAAAGGTAATAAGGAATTTTTATTAGCCCAACTGTTTCGGCTGGTGGAGGATTTCCTTTCCTCTGATAGAATCACAATTGAGCCGCCCTTATTTTATCAGGATGATTTCAGAAGAAGGATTCTCTTGACCCTTAATATGAACAAGGTGGTCCAACATATTTGGGAAGCAATACGATTTGAAAATACCGAAACGATAGAACCTGTTTTTGACCGGGACAGGCCCATCCGTTCAACGGGCGGTATGCCTACCTGGTACACCGGAAAGCCCTGTGAGTATACAAAGAAATCCCATATCAATTATTGTGTCTTTGACAGCACCTGGGAGGCCAGTGAGGCCTTTGAACTGGATCACAATCCCAAGGTGGAGGCCTGGGCGAAAAATGATCATCTTGGATTCGAGGTTCTTTACATTTTCGAAGGCGTGGTCCATAAATATCGGCCTGATTTTATCATCCGGCTGAAAAAGGATTGTTTTTTGGTCCTTGAGACAAAAGGTCAGGACAGCCAAAAAGATAAAACCAAAAGGGAGTTTTTAAACGAATGGGTCAAGGCAGTAAATGGCCATGGAGGATTTGGGAAATGGGCTTGGGCGGTATCGAAGAAACCAGGGGAACTAAAGGGAATTTTAAACGTTAACCTCCTCAAAGAAGAAATATGACGGTAATTGGGGTGAGTTCATCTTTTTCATGTCCCCGACTGTTTGCGGCTTGATAACCTAAGTGAGGGTAAAAAATAATAAAGGGAAGGGCAAAATGAAAAGTAATTCGATAGTACCCAGATTACTAGTCTTGATTGTCGCCCTTATAGTTTCCATTGCGACTTCGCGTGCAGACGAGTTGAGAGCCCTACCCGACGATAATCTGGCATATCCGGTCCTGCTTATAAGTGAGCCAGTTGATGGACGAAGTAATACGGGAAGCGGTTTTTATTATGATGACGGCAAGGCTCTTTACTTTGTCACCGCTAGACATGTGCTGTTTTCCGAGACCTCCGCAAAGATAGATGTATTACCCCGGGAATTGGGCATTCCTTATCACCTGCTTTACAGATTGTATTATGATGTCGAGAAGAAAGAACTCCACTTTGCCGGCGTCATGTCAGAGAAGGACAAAGCCGAACTAATTAGCAGTGCCCCGAAACAGGCGTTGTTTAAGCAAGCAGTGGAGCAACTATTTAAGAACTCACAAACTCTTGGATTAAAGAACAAAACGGCAATACTATTCTCTTATCCAAAAGAGCGTGGCAAGGGCGAAAATAATGAATTAGAACTTCAATTGGAGAAACTTTTAAATGAAGGTAGAATAAAGTACCACCAATCGGACGACGTTGCAGCGGTAAAGATGGGAACAACGATCCCAACCCAGGAGGGAATGGAACATATCAAACTGTCTGACGGAGTGAACCAGGAGGGAATGAAAATTATCAAGCTGTCTGACGGAGTGACAGTAATAAAAGGATCAGGCATACTTAGTATAGATGGGACAAAGAACATAAAATTATTTAATGATGTCTTGGAGGGCAATTCCGTGTTTATGTTTGGGTATCCTATGTCTATCAGTAAGGACAATTCATTCCTGGATATTAAGTTACCATTACTGAGAAAAGGTATTGTTGCAGGAAAGAATGATAGGCTAAGGACGATCATTCTGGACTGTCCGATTTACCAAGGGAATAGTGGCGGGCTGGTCATAGAGGTTGATGAGAAGTTCGGGCAAAAATATTTCAAAGGGATTGGCCTGATAACAAATTTCGTTCCCTTCAACAGCGAAGGAAGTCAAAATGCTCAGAATTCTGGCTATTCCATTGCTGTGCCCATGGATCCGATTGTTGAGCTGCTAAAGGATTGATCTACGTTATTCCCATATAAATCATATAAATCCGGGGACATCCATGATAAGTAAAGTCAAGGGAAAAACGGAGGTTTCCCCTGACCATCCGAAATACCTATCTCCTGGCGGTTTATCTTCATCAATCTGCCGACACTAGATCTTTTTATTCGGAC
>JBEKPQ010000009.1:0-55668 GCA_049520575.1 Thermodesulfobacteriota bacterium
CGGGGTCGTTCATATTCTGCTGGTCATCGCCATCGTCGTAATATTGATCCAGATTTTTCAGGGTCGAAGACGATTGTAGCCGTTTGGACCCTTTTCGGAGGAGGTAAGGTATTTGGAAAGGAAGTGGTCGGCAGGTCCGGAAAAAATTTAGCCGAATCTGATGATACCTTCAGTTAGAAAAAATTTCGTAACCAACTATTTAACCAGTAAATTACAGATAGGAGTAACCGCTATGAAAAAGAGAAATATCGTTATCCACTGTTTAGTGCTTCTTATGCTGATCACCACCTTTGTAGCCTGTGCCTCGACACCCACCCGGGAAAGTTCAGGTGAATACGTTGACGATTCGGTCATCACAACTAAAGTTAAATCTCTACTTGCCGCAGATGATTTTCTCAAGTCATTCCAGATTGGTGTCGAAACTTTCAAGGGCATTGTTCAACTGAGCGGCTCCGTTAATTCTCAAAAAGCCATCGATAAAGCCATTGAAATCGTCAGTAGCGTCAAAGGGGTCAAATCCATAAAAAATGACCTGATCGTGAAATAGGCGATTGTTATCCTTATCACGGATGGAGCACAGCAATCACATAATAATTGATTACCCTAAAGGTAGGGCTATGGCTTTGCCTTTAGGGTTTCTAGGTCATGGCCTGAGAAATCAGCCACGGGACTCGTAAGAGATTTTTCACCAAAGACGAGGTTCCAGTCACCATAGAACCAGGCAGAATGATTAAAAGGAGAGAAACGATGAAGAGATGGATAGAGTTGATGGCCTGTTTGTTTCTTGCAGGGCTGGCGATGGTTCCTCCGGCTTCAGCTGTGAACGCTCCAGCCATCACGGTTGGACGAGTATATTATATCGAAGGGGATCTGCTCCGTTATGTTCCTGCGGAGAACGACTGGGTAGCTGCCGTCAGCGATGCACCTTTTAGTTCAGGTGACACTCTTTACACGGGTATTAAGGGCATGGCCGAGCTTATTATCCCCAACGGGACCTGGATCAGGATTGGAGACAACACCCAGATCCAGTTTATCACCCTCGAGTCAGACCTGTCCGAAACGGACGTAGCTTCGGGCGTAGCCCGGTTCTACAACAAAAGCTCTAGTACGGTCATCAAAGCCACAAGTACCTTCGGGTATGTTCTGGTTTATCCGGGGGCGGTCTTTGACTTCTATGTAGGAGAGAACTCGGTAGAAGTCGTTCCGGTAAAGGGAAAGATCAGCTTTATCCACGCTGCGACAAACGCCAGGTACGAAATCTCTGCCGGGAACCCTTCGATTCTTGCCGATCAAAACCAGGTGTCGTCAGGTGAGGGGACCGTCGATCCTGACTGGGACCGTTGGAACACAGGTCGCGAAACCTTCTGGGCGGCAAAGGCTAGGCTGGGAGGACGGTCGGTCGGATATCTTCCGCCAAGCCTCCAGCCCGAGGCATATGCCCTTGAAGAAAATGGGAGATGGGAGAGCGTTCCCTATGAGGATAGAGATCGCTGGTTCTGGCGTCCCTCCACCATAGCCGTGGGATGGTCGCCCTTCACCATGGGTCGCTGGACTGATTGGGACGGGGACCAAATATGGATTCCGGGAGAACCTTTCGGTTACGTCACCCACCATTACGGCAATTGGGTTTACGCCCGGAATTACTGGTATTGGGCCCCGCCCGTGGTGACTGTACGCGCCGGTCTTCCCCTCCTCGACATAGGCTTCTTCTGGAGCCCTGGAAGGGTTTCATGGATCCACAGTGGAGCGTATGTGGGCTGGGTGCCTCTGGCGCCACGCGAGACGTACTACAGCCACCGCAACTGGGGAGGCCCTCATACTGTGGTCGTAACCAACGCCAATCTCGGGCAGATCAACATTAACCTACGGAATTACGCCTACGCAAACCAGGCCATCGTGGTCCCCCAGAACGAATTCTACGGTGTGAGTAATTACGGGAAGGTACGGGTGGCCAATATAAACTCCGCCACCATCATCAACAACTACCGTGCGGCGCCTGTGGTCAATAACACGGTGATCACCAATTACACGACGAACAAACAGCGGTTTAACTACGCCAACGTCACGGTGAACGAGAAGCCCCACAATATCGTGATCAACCGAATCCGGCAGAATGAGGCGGTCATTCAGAGGGGCAAGAAAGAAAATGCTGCCGTGGTCCAGCAACAAGTGAGGAGTATCAAGGAGGGCAAGGTTAACCGAGAGGCCCGGATTGAATCTCCGAAGACCACGAACTATATCGTACCAGCCAATCAAGTGAACCGGCCCAAATCGGAAATAGCGCCCAAGCAGAAGGAGATCAAAAGTGCCGGAAAGGGAGTTCTGCCGGCCCAGCGTGCTCAGGTCGTCGTGCCTCAGCACGTGGCACCGGCCAGGCCAGGTCAAGCAAAACAGGTTGTCGTGCCTCAGCATGTGGCACCGGCACAACCTGAACATCCGGGTCAGGCCGTAGTGCCCGAGCACGTAGCGCCGGCCAGGCCAGGTCAGACAGGCCAGGTTGTCATACCCGAACATGCGACGCCGGTAAAGGCTGGTCAGAAGGAACTTCCCGGTCAGGTCGTTGTGCCTAGGTATGTGGCTCCGGCACAACCCGGTCAACCCGCCACGGTCGTGATACCTGAACACGTAATGCCGGCAAGGCCGAGTCAACCATGGCCTCCCGGTCAAGTCGTCGTACCTCAGCATATAGCACCGGCCAGCCCCGGTCAAGCAAAACAGGTCGTCGTGCCTCAGCATGTGGCACCGGCACAACCTGAACATCCGGGTCAGGCTGTAGTGCCCGAGCACGTAGCACCGGCCAGGCCAGGTCAGACAGGCCAGGTTTTCATACCAGAACATGCGATGCCGGTAAAACCGGGTCTGACGGAACGTCCCGGTCAAGCCGTTGTGCCTCAGCATGTGGCACCGGCACAACCTGGTCAGCCTAAAAATGTTGTAATCCCTGAGCATGTGACACCCGTGAAACCGATTCAACAACCGGAACGCGTGACACCGGCAACATCTGAACGACTGGAGAAGACTCAGGAAAAGCCCGGACAGCAGGAGAAGCGCTGATGATTCATCACAACGCGAAATAGATTAGAAGGTGGACAGGAAGAAGATTATTTTTGCTCTGCTGTTTGTCGTTCTGGCCTGCCCCGACATAGACCGGGAGGTTCATGTCAACGCCGAGATTACGCGGGATGCCAAAACAGGCACTCCCGCAACCTAGTGGTCGGTCACTTACCGGCAGGGCCTCAGGGGAGCACGCGGCATTTAGCTTTTCGTATATCAAGGAGGGCCATCACCCGAACCATTATCGCGATGGCCTTGCTGCCCAAATTTGGCGGCGCACACCCCTCCCTATTTTGATACCAATCGTTGTCTTTACGGAAGATTAAAAAATCATGAAACAGCGGATCAAGGCCTTTTTTACGAATGTCAATTGGATACAGGTTGAAGGAAGGCTGAAATAGAAAGTTGTACCAGAAAAATCAATAAGGAGCTTGGATGGAGATTCGGGGGAAAAGGAGCGGAGGAACACATCCTCATTCGGCGGTTTTTGGGTCAACGAAATGAGAGTCACAAGATGCAGCCAAGATATCTGCCGATAGCGATAATTCCACTTCTCTTTTTGCTGTTTTCCTCGGGCTATTCCAGTGAAAAACAAGCCAGGTCCTGTCCCGCAGACCCAATGATCCGGGAGTTTGTAAGATTGGTCAATGCAGAGCGGCTCGGTGCCGGATGTCCGAAACTAAAATGGGATGACCGGATTGCCGCCGTCGCACAGGAACACAGCCGAGACATGGTCTCGCGTAACTTTTTTAGCCACACCAATCCCGATGGGAAAGACCCCTTTGAACGGCTTAAAGAATCGAACCTTTTTTTCTCTGCGGCAGCCGAAAACATAGCCCTCGGTCCGCGAACCGGCAAGGAAGTCTATGACATCTGGCTACGGAGTCCAGGACACCGGAAAAATATGCTGGCCTGCCGTTTCACACTGCATGGTGTCGGCAGGACAGGAGACCGGTGGACTCATGTCCTCTTTAAACCCTGAGAAATGTGTAGAGAGAAGGAAAGGTCAACAGACTTTTAAGGCCGGTTGCGGCTGGACTTGATAGGTTAATTCAAAAACAAAAGGGATAACAATGGATCAGAAAGTTAGTGAAATATCAGAAAAACTATTTCGTAAGAAATATGATCAGCTTAATGAACGAGAAAAAAAGGTAGCTGATCGTCTCGCCGAGGGAACCCCTATTTCAAGAAATGTGGCTAAAGATTTTCCCGAGCAATCGACTTTTGGCCAACGAACCGCTGATCAGGTAACGGCTTTTGGAGGCTCTTGGACTTTCATCTCCATCTTTGGTGCTGTACTATTTCTTTGGATTCTGCTAAACTTTTTACTTCTGATCAAGATCGGCAGTTCTTTCGACCCTTATCCTTATATTTTATTAAACCTGGTCTGATCCATGCTGGCCGCTGTTCAGGCCCCCATCATTTTGATGTCTCAACACAGGGAAGCCGATAAAGATCGCCTGAGTGCGGAACATGATTACGAAGTCAACTTAAAGTCGGAGCTTGAAATAATGGCCCTGCATGAGAAATTAGACTTACTGAGAGAAAAACAATGGATGGAACTTATTTCAATTCAACAGGAACAGCTAAAACTCTTGGCCCAGTTAATGGAAGGTCTAAATAAAAATCAATGAACCGCGGGTTAACCCCGGCCACCATTTATAAAGGAAATATTCATCATGGAAAAAGGATCGGCCCATTCAACCATCAACCGCATTGGGTTCATCGGCAATTATCTGCCGCGCCAGTGCGGTATCGCTACATTTACCACCGACTTATGTGAAGCCATAGCCACCGAATTTGACGGGACAACGTGTATTGCCCTGCCCGTTAACGATATTGAAGCCGGCTACCCCTATCCGGCGCGCGTTCGGTTTGAACTGATCGAGAAGGATATTGACTCCTATCGCCGCGCCGCCGACTTCCTGAATATCAACAGCGTGGACCTCATCTGTTTGCAACACGAATACGGCATCTATGGCGGGCGGGCCGGCAGCCACATCCTGGCCCTCCTTCGTGAATTGCGCATGCCGATCGTTACGACTTTCCACACCATTCTGCATGATCCCGACCCCGATCAAAAACAGGTCCTGGAAGAAGTCGCGGCCCTGTCCGATCGGTTGGTCGTCATGAGTGAGCGCGGCCGGGAATTCTTACAAAAAATCTATGGGGTCCCGCCGGAGAAAATTGATTTCATCCCCCACGGCATCCCCGATGTGCCCTTTATGGACCCCAGTTTCCACAAAGACCTTTTTGGCGTTGAGGGCAAAACAGTCTTGCTTAGTTTTGGTTTGCTCTCAGCGAACAAAGGGATCGAAAATGTTATTGCCGCTCTGCCCGCCATTTTGGCCCGTTATCCAAACGTGGTGTACATCATCCTTGGAGCGACCCATCCCCAAGTCGTGCGGAACGAAGGAGAAACCTATCGGTTGTCTCTGCAATGGCTGGCCCAGGAGAAAGGTGTGGAAGGTCAGGTGATCTTCTACAACCGCTTTGTCAGTTTGGAAAAACTCGTCGAGTTTATCGGCGCGGCGGACATTTACATCACCCCTTATCTCAACGAGGTCCAGATCACCTCGGGTACCCTGGCCTACACCCTGGGGGCGGGCAAGGCCGTGATTTCGACACCCTACTGGTATGCGGAAGAAATGCTGGCCGGAGAACGGGGGGCTTTGGTGCCCTTCCGAGATCCAGCGGCCTTGGCTGAGCAAGTGATTGACTTGTTGGACAACGAGCCCAAACGCCACGCCATGCGCAAACGGGCTTATCTGTTCGGGCGGGCCATGGTCTGGCCGCAGGTAGCGCGACGCTACATGGAGAGTTTTAAACGCGCCCGGGCCGAACGCCGTCATTTTACCCCGTCGGGCTTCGCCGTCAAACCGCTCGATAAACGTCGAGCTGAACTCCCCCCTCTCAAGCTCGATCATTTACACCTCATGACGGACGATACCGGCATGTTGCAACATGCCAGTTTTACGATACCCAACTATCGGGAGGGTTACAGTATCGACGACAACGCCCGCGCCCTGATCGTCAGCACTCTTTTGGAGGAACTGGGCAATAGGGAGGCATTCGAACTGGCTTCCCGTTATCTCGCCTTCATCGGGTATGCCTTCAATACGGAAACCGGGCGATTTCGCAACTTTATGGATTACCAGCGTAATTGGCTGGAAGAAAGCGGATCCGACGATTCCCATGGTCGCACCTTGTGGGCCCTGGGCACCGTGTTGGGCCGCTCTAACAGTCCGGCTCTCCAGAGTATGGCCGGATGGGTTTTCGAACAGGCCTTGCCGACCATTCTCAAGACCACCAGCCCCCGAGCCTGGGCCTTCGCCCTCATCGGTATCCATGAGTATCTACGACGATTTGAAGGTGACCGCAGGGCCAACCAGGTTCGGGATGAATTGGCCGGGCGATTGCTCACCTTATATAAAAACAGCCGTTCGGATGAATGGTGCTGGTATGAGGCCGGTTTGACCTATTGCAACGCCGTGCTGCCACAAGCCCTGCTTATGTGCGGCCAATGGATCCCGAATAAGGCCATGACCGAGGCCGGACTGGAGTCACTCCATTGGCTGGCCGACTTGCAGCGGGCTGACGCGGCTGGAGGTCATTTTGTCCCCATCGGTTCCAATGGCTTTTATCACCGCGGCGGTGAACGGGCCCGGTTCGATCAACAGCCGGTCGAGGCGCAGACCATGGCCTCCGCCTGCCTCGAAGCCTATCGAAGTACCGGAGACGAAGGCTGGTACAAGGAGGCCCGTCGCGCCTTCCAGTGGTTCCTCGGGCACAACGACTTGAACCTGCCCGTTTACGACCCGACGACGGGAGGTTGCCGGGACGGCCTTCATCCCGACCGCCCAAATGAAAATCAAGGCGCGGAGTCGACGCTGGCCTTTCTTCAGACCTTATTGGAACTGCGCTTGGCTGAGAACGTCCTTCAGCCGACCGGTTTATAAAGGACCATTGATGCGCATTGCGATGTTGTCACCGATTGCCTGGCGCACGCCGCCGCGACATTACGGCCCCTGGGAAAGCGTGGTCTCCCTTTTGACCGAGGGGCTGGTCTCGCGCGGCTATGATGTTACCCTCTTTGCAACCGGTGATTCGGAAACAAGCGGCAAGCTGCATGCCGTTTGCGCCCGGGGCTATGAAGAAGACCGCTCCATTCTGCCGAAGGTATGGGAGTGCCTGCACATTTCGGAACTCTTTGAGCATGCTGATGATTTTGATATTATTCATAATCATTTTGACTTTTTGCCCTTGACCTATACCGGCCTGATCACCACCCCATTCGTGGCCACCATTCATGGCTTTTCATCGCCCGGAATTTTGCCTGTTTATAAAAAATATAACCACAAAGTATTTTATGTTTCCATCAGCGATGCCGACCGGTCTCCAGATCTTGACTATATCAAAACCATCCATCACGGCATCGATATGAAGCAGTTTGATTTTCAGGCTGAACCGGACGATTATCTCCTCTTTTTCGGTCGCATTCACCATGACAAGGGAGCCAGAGAGGCCCTTGAAATTGCCAGGGCCGCCAATAAAAAGCTGATCATGGCCGGAATCATTCAGGATGAAGCTTACTATCACCAATACGTCGAACCGCACCTGGACGAGCGGGATGCGGTCTATGTCGGCAGCGTCGGGCCGATTCAGCGGAACCTGCTGCTTAAGCAGGCCTATGCGCTTCTCCATCCCATCAATTTCAATGAGCCTTTCGGCCTGTCCGTTGTCGAGTCCATGGCCTGCGGCACCCCCGTAATCGCCTTTGACCGGGGGAGCATGCCTGAACTGATCGAAGACGGCAAAAACGGTTTTTTGGTTACAACTGTGGAGGAGGCTATAGACGCGGTTGCCCATATAAAAGATATTGATCGAGCCGGCTGTCGCCGCCGAGTTGAACAGCACTTCACCGTCGATCGTATGGTTGAAGAATATATAAGAGTCTATGAAACGATTCTTAAAAAGACTAACCAAACATATTTGTACGTTTGAAATGGTCAAAGGGGGTCTTATTTTTAGGGATTGTCCAAAAGGTAATTCATTGCCCAATCCCGGCCCGTCCGGCAAAGTTTGATTCGAGGCAGGGCCTATGACATAGCCTGTTGCGGGCATAAGCGAAGGCCTGCTTCCGAAATAGTTAAAATATTTGGCCCGGCAAAGAAGCTTATGGGTTCAGGGTGGACAACCCAAAAAATAAGACCCCCTTTGACCTTAGTGTCGAAAGTTAGAGATAGATTTTTAGATTCTTGCTGCAAGAATCTAAAAGAGAGGAACACCGAAATTGACGATGACGACTCAAGCTCCCATTATAAAACGTTATAAACAAAATCCCATTCTCACCAAAGATGATGTCCCCTACCCTGTGGCCACCGTCCACAATGCCGGTATCGTCAAGCATAACGGCCGCTATATTATGCTTTTCAGATCGCATTTGCCTAACGGGCGCTCGATCATCGGCCGGGCCGACAGTGATGATGGTTTTTCTTTCACGGTCCACCCTGAACCCTTTCTCACACCGGCCAAGGACAACATTTTTGCAGCCTATGAGGAGTTCGGAGTCGAGGACCTCCGCATAAACCCTGTGGAGGGCGAATATCTTCTTACCTATAGCGCCTACTCCCGGCACGGGGTACGCACCGCACTTGCCAGGACAAAAGATTTTGAAAGCATTGAGCGCGTCGCGCTGATCACCCAGGCCGACTTTCGCAATGTGGTTGTTTTCCCCAAGAAATTCCGAGGACGATACGCGCGTCTGGACCGGCCGCATTCCGAAATTTCACCCTGGTCCATCTGGATTTCCTATTCCCCGGACCTGGTACACTGGGGCGATTCACGGGTGATTATGAAGCCGGTTCCCTATCACTGGGATGAAATGAAAATCGGGCCCGGCGCACCGCCCTTCAAAACCGACCAGGGTTGGCTGCATATTTACCATGGAGTCTTTAAGACTATGGCTGGCGCGGTGTATCGCCTTGGCGCGGCCCTGCACGACCTTAACGATCCGGGGAAAATCATCGGCGTTTCCGATCAGTGGATACTGCAGCCCGAGGACCCCTGGGAAGTGAGCGGTTACGTACCCAATGTTGTTTTTACCTGCGGTGCTGTTCCGGAAGACGACGGTACGATAAAAATTTACTGGGGCGGTGCTGATACCGTCATGTGCGCCGGCACGGCAGTGATTGATGACCTGGTAAAGTTATGTCTCACCACGTCCAGGGCGGCGCTGTAACTTAAGTGAATAATAAATTGAAATGCTGACCAGAGATATTTGTAATTGGGCTTCTCAAACCCGGCCCTCTAATAATTGAAGCGGACTCAATAAATTAAATAGATGCTGGATACTGGATAAAAACAAAAAGCGATACTCGATTCTGGATAAATTCAATCCAGTATCCAGTATTGTCCGACCAGAGGCGGTTAATCTCCTATTTTCGAAAAAATTAGAGATAATTTCTCAAATTGAATATTGTTAGAATATAACCAAATCAAGGAGTGATGTTTAATGATTCAAAAACAACTTTCCCATTTAATCGTCAAACGGAAAAAGAATAAAATCTTAGGGGACGCCACACGCGTCATTACCCGGCTTTATTTGCCGGACGGTGAGTATCGCATACCTAAGATCATTCAACGCATAGCGGATTTGCCTGACACCACAGCCGAAGACCTTCTCGCACAAATATTGATTGATTTTTCCGATCGGCACAAAAACATTAAACGTGTTTTTGCGCATCACATGGATGAGGTCAATGATTATATTCCTCGGGAAGCCGTGCTCAGCGAGACTAAAAGGGCTCTCATCGGGGCCTATTTTACTATGGAGTACTCCATTGAATCGGCGGCCCTTTTTAACCCTTCCATCGTTCCTCATCCTGATCAAAACCATCCTGACCAGGGCAGCTTGCGCTTTATCATGAGTCTGCGGGCAACCGGCGAAGGTCATATTTCCTCGATTGTATTTCGCAGCGGTTTTCTTGACTCGGACAACAGGGTTTTCTTCGACCCGACCAGTGATTACGTCGAAACGCCAGAGGTCCATTTAGATCCGGTTTACAACCGGCATCTCTTTGATCTGAAACTTCTCGAAATGGGAGCCAGCAATGAGGTAACCGCTCATCTTCTTGGCCAATTGCCGGAAGATTTCACCTATAACGAATTAAAAGATAAAATTGAATCACTTCGTACGACCCCAATTTTCTCTATTACGAGCCAAAATAAAATCTTCGAGGTCATGTACTGGCTGATCAATTCCAATTATGAAATAAAATTTCACCCCAATCATCGAATTTCCGAACGGGCTATCTTTCCCGTTTCCAAAAACGAAAGCAGAGGTATTGAAGACGCTCGCTTCGTCAGATTTATCGATGACAATGGTGAGGTTACCTACTACGCCACCTATACGGCTTATAATGATTTGACCATTCTTCCACAGCTGATTACCACCAAGGAATTTATTAAATTTAATATCATAACCCTCAACGGCAAAGCCGTACAAAACAAAGGCATGGCTCTTTTCCCGCGTAAAATTGACGGCCGCTACGTCATGCTTTCCCGTCAGGACGGCGAAAACAATCACATCATGTTCTCAGACAATATCCATTTCTGGCAGGAGTCCAAAATCATACAGGAACCAACACGTCCCTGGGAATTTATTCAGGTCGGCAACTGCGGCTCACCCTTGGAGACCGATGAAGGATGGATAGTACTCACCCACGGTGTCGGGCCCATGCGTCAGTATTGCATTGGCGTCATACTACTTGATCTTGAAAATCCGGCAAAAATCATCGCCCGCCTGGAAGAACCGTTACTGTCACCGCATGAGGAAGAGCGCGAGGGGTATGTCCCCAATGTCGTTTATAGCTGCGGTTCGATTATCCATAACAACGAGTTGGTCATTCCCTATGCCATGGCTGATTTTATGTCCGGCATAGCCACCGTTGGAGTAAAGGAATTAATCAACGCCATGCAACCGGTGGTTTGATGATCTTGGGATGGGTTCATGAAGCCTGCGGGCCGATCTTGAACAACTTCCAAACTCTGCTTGGTCACAGGCCGCTTCTGATGTTCCCTATTGGACGGTGAGGAAACTCATGGTTCTAAAACAAATAAAAGTTATCCCCAGATTTCCTTTTGTCTGGAATTGCGGGCGAAATTCTTTAATCGGCTGTTGGATTTGGTTTGATTATTGGCCGAAGATTTCGGAGGGAATCCGAATTTTTCTCTCAGTCGCTGGTTGACAAATTCCGGAACCAGTCCGTCAATATTGCCTCCCAACGAAGCGGCCTCTTTGATAATAGTGGAACTGATATAGAACCATCTATAGTCAGTCATCATAAAAACCGTCTCAACTTTTTGGGTCAGCTTTCGATTCATCAGGGCCAACTGAAATTCGTATTCAAAATCCGACATGGCCCGGAGTCCCCTTAAAACAATGTTGGTTTCCTGTCGTTGGACATAGTCCACCAACAATCCCTGAAAATGATCGATCTGAACCCGGGGATAGTCCTTCAGAACCGCTTTGAGGATGTCGACCCGTTCTTCCAAGCTGAACAATGGCTTCTTCTCCGGATTGATGGCAATGGCGACAATAATTTTATCGAATATCTGAAGTCCCCGGCGAAGCAAACTAAGATGCCCATTGGTAATGGGATCAAAAGACCCCGGATAAATGGCTACACGACTCATCTTGATTTTCACCTCTTCATTGAATGATAAAAGGACACCCTGGTCCTTCCATATCGGCGTTGATCCTCTATGCCCCAATCTCCCACCTTCTCCGGAATAGGCTCCTTTAAATCGTGTTCCAGAACCAAAATCCCGGCTGGTTTGAGCACCGGAGGGTTCAGCAGTGATGAGATTATCAAATTACACCAGCCTTGTCCATAGGGAGGATCGGAAAAAATTAGGTCGAAGGGACCATTGATTTTAGTTAAAAATTGAACCCCTCGAGCCAGATCCCGTTGTATCAATCGGGAACTTCCTTCCATTTTTAAACGACCAATATTTTCCCGGAGACCATCCATTGCCGGTCGGGAGGATTCAACAAAGATTGCCTTCCCCCCCCAACGACTTAAAGCCTCCAAGCCCATGGCCCCGCTCCCGGCAAACAAATCGGCCACATGGAGAAAAGGACCACTGGGTTCCAGAATATTAAAAATCGCTTCCCGGATCCGGTCTTGAGTCGGACGTGTTTGCCCCCCTTTCAACGGAGCCAAACGGCGTCCTTTGCATGTGCCGGCGATGATCCTCATAAAAATATCAACGAGGGACGAAGAAGGAAGAACGCAGCAACTTGCCGAACTTTTGCTTAAAGATCGTCCCTCATCTTGCGTCCTTCATCCCTCGTCCTTAATTTAACTACCCGCCTTTTGGGCCCAGATCTCTGCGATCTGGACGGCGTTGGTAGCCGCCCCTTTGCGGATATTGTCGGAAACAATCCACATGGCGATTCCGTTTCTATCGGAAAAATCTTCCCGAATCCGGCCGACAAAGACCTCGTCCTTCCCTTCGGACATCAAGGCCGTCGGATAAACCTTGTTTGCGATATCATCCACGACAACCACGCCAGGGGCCTTTTGCAGCAGCTTTCTCACTTCCTGCGGGGTTGTCTTTTTAAGGGTTTTAATATTGACCGCTTCTGAATGGCCGTAATAAACCGGAACCCGGACCGTAGTAGCCGAGATCTTGATGGAATCATCTTCCAGGATCTTTCGGGTTTCGTTAACCATCTTCATTTCTTCCTTGGTATAACCATTGTCCAGAAACACATCGATATGCGGCAAACAGTTATAGGCAATTTGATAGGGATACACTTTGATCGTCGGTTCCTTGCCCGCCGCTAAATCCGCAATCTGATCCCTTAATTCAAAAATCGCCTTCTGCCCGGTCCCGGATACGGCCTGGTAGGTGGAAACGATGATTCGTTTTATCCCCAGCTTGACATGGATCGGTTTCAGGGCCACTACCATCTGAATGGTCGAACAATTCGGATTGGCAATAATACCCGGGCCCTTACGGATGCGCTTGGCATTGCATTCAGGAACAACCAAGGGAATCTTGGGATCCATCCGAAAAGCGCTGGAATTATCAATCACCACACAGCCGGCCTGGGCTGCCAGAGGGGCAAACTTTAAGCTGGTTGAAGCCCCGGCGGAAAATAGGGCGATATCCACCCCTTTGAAGGAATCCTCCTTCAATTCTTCAACCGCAATCGGCGTCCCCTTGAATGGGAGGCTTTTGCCGACGGAGCGGGTCGAAGCCAAGAACTTGATGTTTTTTACGGGGAAATTCCTTTCCTCCAGACAACGAATCATCTGATTCCCCACTGCGCCGGTAGCCCCGGCCACTGCCACATTCCATAATCTACTCATGATACACCTTCCTTCTTACCTAAAACTGGATTCAAGGATTCGAGGATTCAAGGGTTTTAACTTCCACGCCCTTCACTCCGCCCTGCGGTCCTTGACCCCTTTACCCCTTGAATCCTTTTTTTATAAATTCTCCACCACCAAGTCTCCGACCTCCTGGGTTGTGTATCCCATTTTGCCGGCGGTCAGATCTTTGATATTGTTTTTAACTACTTTCCGGATGGCATTTTCCACCCGCCGGGCGGCTTTGTCGAGACCCAAGTGCGCCAGCATCATCTGGGCGGCCCCAATGGCCGCCAGAGGGTTGATGATGTTCTTGCCCGCATATTTAGGGGCGGAGCCGCCGATCGGCTCAAACATAGACACCCCCTGGGGATTGATGTTCCCGCCGGCGGCAATACCCATTCCCCCCTGGATCATGGCCCCCAGATCGGTAATGATATCTCCAAACATATTATCGGTGACGATCACATCGAACCATTCCGGATTTTTCACCATCCACATACAGACGGCATCCACATGGGCGTAATCGATGGTGACCTGGGGATATTCTTCCGCCACCTCACGAAAAACCCGCTCCCAGAGATCAAAGGCAAAAGTCAAGACATTGGACTTCCCGCACAAGGTGAGTTTGCGTTTCCTGTTCCGTTTTTGACAAAGCTCAAAGGCATAGCGAATACAACGCTCCACCCCTTTACGGGTATTGACGGATTCCTGGATGGCCACTTCATCGGCAGTCCCTTTTTTCAGACAGCCCCCGGCTCCGGTATAAAGACCTTCTGTGTTTTCCCTAATGACTATGAAATCGATGTCTTCAGGCCCTTTATTTCTTAAGGGCGATTCCACGCCGGGATAGAGAATAACCGGCCGTAAATTAATATATTGATCCAGCTCAAAGCGTATTCGGAGCAGCAAACCTTTTTCCAGGATACCGGGCTTGACTTCCGGATGGCCGATGGCCCCAAGATAAATGGCGTCCATTTTTTTTAACTCGGCCAACTCGGCATCCGGCAATATATCACCGGTCTTCAAATAGCGATCACCGCCCAGATCAAAAGGAATGAATTTAAAAGCTCCTTCCCCTTTCTGTTCAACCGCTTTCAGCACTTTCAAGCCTTCGGCCACCACTTCAGGTCCGGTGCCGTCTCCGGAAATAACCGCTATCTTAAAAGTTTTGTTCATCTTCTTTACTTATTACTTTTAACCTTTCCCTATTTTCCTCATGCCTCATGCCTTTTTTTATGTGTTTTATCAACCCTCCGTCATGGATCAATTCCCGCATAAAGGGAGGGATCGGTTCGGCCTGGAATTTTTTATTCAAGGTTTGATCTTCAATCACCCCGGTTTGAGCATTCACCCCCACCCAATCTCCCTCTTGAATGTGTTGGGCTGCGTCCGGAGACTCGAATATCGGAAGCCCCATATTAAAGGCATTGCGATAAAAAATACGGGCGAAGTTTTCGGCAATGATGCAGGAAATCCCCGCCGCCTTAATAGCTATGGGAGCATGTTCTCTCGAAGAACCGCTGCCAAAATTTCTTCCGGCCACAATAATGTCTCCTTTATGGATCTTCTTTAAAAAATCGGGGTCGGCATCTTCCATGCAGTGTCGCCCCAGCTCCTTGGAATCCGAAGTGTTTAAATAACGAGCCGGTATGATCACGTCGGTATCAATATGGTCTCCAAACTTCCAGACCCGTCCGTTGTATTTCATGGTTTACCCTTTTCTGTATGAATGCTCTCTTTTACTTCATCAGACTTTCTTGATGATAAAAGGTTGTCTACGAAATCCGAACTTCCTGCCTGCCCGCAGGCTCCGAACTTTATTTTTTCTTTTTCTTCGGCAGGGCCTCCACCGGGCCGATAATCCCCAAAACGGCCGAGGCAGCGGTAACCGCCGGCCCGGCCAGATAAACCTCGCTTTTGGGATGACCCATACGACCAACAAAATTCCGATTGGTCGTGGCAATGGCCCGTTCCCCTTGGGCCAGAATACCCATATAACCGCCGAGGCAAGGACCGCAGGTTGGCGTGCTGATCACTCCACCGGCTTCCAAAAAGATATCAAACAGACCTTCTACCAAGGCCTGACGATAGATCCAAGGGGTGGCCGGGATGATGATCAACCGGACTCCCTTGGCCACCTTATGACCTTTCAGCACCTTGGCGGCGATACGCAAATCCTCCAGCCGGCCGTTGGTGCAGGACCCGATGACTGCTTGATCAATAGAGACCTTCCCTACCTTGGATATAGGCCGGGCGTTCTCCGGCAGATGCGGAAAAGCCACTTGGGGTTCGATTTCCCCCAAGTTATAGTTCCTTATTTCCCGGTATTCCGCCCTTGAATCGGAACCATAGATCTTCCCTTTTTTCTTTGAACGTTCCTGAACATAAGCCAGGGTCTTATCATCAGGAATAAATATGCCGTTCTTGGCCCCGGCCTCAACGGCCATATTGGCCATAGTGAAACGATCGGCCATGGAAAATGCGGTCAGGGCCGGTCCTGTAAATTCCATAGCCTGATAACGGGCCCCATCTACACCGAGATCCCTGATGGTATAAAGAATTAGGTCCTTTCCGGAAACCCAGGGCTTGGGTTTACCCTGATAAACGAGTTTGATGGTCTCTGGGACCTTCAACCAAGTTCGACCGGTGATCATGATCGCACCCAGGTCTGTGCTTCCCATACCGCTGGCAAAGGCCCCCAAGGCCCCATAGGTACAGGTATGGCTGTCAGCCCCGATAACCAGATCCCCGGGCAAGACCAGCCCTTTTTCCGGAAGTAAAGCGTGTTCTATCCCCATCTCCCCCAACTCAAAATAATGGGGCAGTTTTTGTTCCCGGGCAAAGAGGCGCATTTCCCGACATTGTTCAGCCGCTGCAATATCCTTGTTGGGCACAAAATGATCAGGAACGAGAACGACCTTTTTCGGATTAAAGACCTTTTTACCGCCTGCTTTATGAAAAACCTTTATGGCGATGGGAGCGGTGATATCATTGCCCAGGGCCAGATCCACCCTGGCTTCAATCAATTGCCCCGGATGAACGGTCTTCATCCCGGCATGAGCAGCCAATATTTTTTCAGTAATGGTTTGGGACATAAAATAGCCTTCAGCTTTCAGCGTTCAGCCTTCTCAGAATAATGGTCTTTATTGTTTGGTGCTGACCACTGACAGCTTGTTTTTATGAAAATTTTTTAATCGGATTTTTCCTTAAATACTCCAGGCGATTCAGGGCATTCAAATAAGCCTTGGCGCTGGCGGTGATAATATCGGAATCCGATCCCTTGCCCAGGACGATCTTGCCGCCTTGTTCCAACCGGACATTGACCTGCCCCTGGGCATCCATGCCGCCGGTAATGGCATTGACTGAAAAACTCAAAAGTTTGCAAACTTTGGTACGGGTCCGAATTATCTTATTGATGGTGTTGAATGTGGCATCAATCGGACCGACCCCGAAACCGGCCTTCTGGATGATCTCGCCATTGACTTCGATCTTGACCGTGGCCGTGGGCACAGCCATGTTTCCGCTGATCACGCTCAAATAAACCAATTTAAAGGTATCCGGGATCATTAGGATCTCATCGGCGATCAAGGCCTCAATATCTTCATTGACCACTTCTTTTTTCTTGTCGGCCAGTTCTTTGAACCGATCAAAAACCTTTTGCATGTCCTCCTGATTCAAAACATACCCCATATCCTTCAGGCGATCTTGAAAGGCGTGTCTGCCGGAATGTTTCCCTAAAACCAAGATACTCTTGTCCAGACCAATGTCTTTGGGAGTCAATATTTCATAAGTGGTTCTCTTTTTAAGCACCCCGTCCTGATGGATCCCCGATTCATGGGCAAAGGCATTGGCCCCGACCACGGCCTTATTGGCCTGAACCACCAGCCCGGTGATCCGGCTGACCAAACGACTGGCCGAATAGATCTGTTTTTTATCAATCTTGGTCGTGTAGGGCATGCGGTCCTTCCGGGTGTGAATAGCCATCACCAGTTCTTCCAAAGAGGTGTTCCCGGCCCTTTCTCCAATTCCATTGATAGTCACTTCAACCTGGCGGGCCCCATTGTGAATGGCCGCCAAAGAATTGGCCACAGCCAACCCCAGATCATTATGGCAATGCACACTCCAGACCACCCGGCCATCGTCCGAAACCTTTTCCCGAATGGTCCGTATCAGCTCCCCGAATTCTTCAGGCAGGGCATAGCCCACGGTATCAGGAATATTGATGGTCGTGGCCCCGGCCTTGATGGCCGTCTGGGCCGCCCTGGCCAGAAAAGAAGGATCGGTCCGTGAGGCGTCTTCTGCTGAAAATTCGATATTCGAGGTATATCGCCGGGCATGGGAGACGGCACGCTGAATGATCTCCAGGACCTCGCTTCTGGTCTTCTTCAGCTTGTATTGCAAATGCAAGTCAGATGTGGCGATCACAATATGTATCCGGGAATCGGCCGCTTCTTTTATGGCCCCCCAGGCCCGATCGATATCCACCTTCTCCGCCCTGGCCAAGGCGGCAACGGTCAATCCTCTGACCTCCTTGGAGATCAAAGAAACGGCCTCAAAATCGCCTTGGGAGGTGATCGGGAATCCGGCCTCGATGACATCGACCTTTAATTTTTCCAATTGCCGGGCCAGACTCAACTTCTCTGCCTTATTCATACTGGCCCCCGGGGACTGTTCTCCATCCCTTAAGGTCGTATCGAAAATAATAATTCGCTCAGCCATATTCGTTAGTTCCTCACTTTTGGATACTGGATGCTGGATGCTGGATACTGGATTCTAGATACTGGATATTGGATGCTGGATTGACTTTATCTAGTATCGAGTATCGGTTTTATTTTTTATCCAGAATCGGTGGGTTGATCCAGTATCGCTTTTCGTTTTTATCCACTATCAAGAATCCTGCATCTGGTTTAAACCAACTTTTCCACCGGTTCAGGCACCGGTTTCTTTTTCAGCTTATAGACAAGCAATATCGGACCCGATAACACATATCCTAAGATCCCAAGGGATAACATAACAAAAGGTTCCAAGGCCACCAGAACAAACAGCAGGACGACTGCCACCAGAAAGTTGAATGATCGTCGTTCCCCCAATTTCATCCCCTTAAAACTGGGATAGGGAATATTACTGACCATCAGAAAGGATAGGACATAAATCATAATTAATATCACCAGATAACCGGTCGATCCTGTCCCGCCGATCTGATAGATGAATAAAATAGTGGTGGCAATGATACTGGCTGCCATCGGAATGGGCAGGCCGACAAAATATTTATTGCTGATTTGCCCTGTCTGAACATTGAACCGGGCCAAGCGCAAAGCCCCGCAAACCACATAGAGAAAGGCGGCCATCCATCCGAACCGGTTGAACGGTTTTAAGGCCCAAAGAAAAACAAGAACCCCCGGGGCCAAGCCGAAAGCGATCAGATCGGATAAAGAATCATACTGAATGCCGAAGGCACTGGTCGTTCTGGTCAGCCGGGCGATACGGCCATCCAGACCATCTAAAACTGCGGCAATCAACACCGAAAGAGCGGCATGATAAAAATTACCGGAAATGGCCGCAATAACGGCATAAAAACCACAGAAGAGGCTGGCCGTGGTCACCAGATTGGGAAGAACAAAAATGCCCCTTCTTCGATCCTTCCGATTATTATTCCTTTGATTTTTGACTTTCATGGCAATTCTCCTAAAATGGTCAGTCCGGCTTTAACCTTATCTCCCCGATGAATTAGAATCCGGACCGATGACGGTAAAAAAAGATCCACCCGCGAACCAAACCGGATCAATCCGAAACGTTCCCCTCGTTTAACCGTGTCACCGCTCCGCACCCAGCAGACTATCCTCCGGGCGAGCAGACCGGCCACCTGAACGACACTGATCTCCTGTCCTTCGTTGGTGCGCAGGAGTAAGGCATTTTGTTCATTTTGGGCCGAGGCCCTCTCTTGATTGGCCGAGTAAAAATTACCTGCCCGATAAAAAACCTTTTCTATTGTTCCGCTCACCGGAATTCTATTAACATGGCAGTTAAAAACCGACATAAAAATACTGACCTTTATCGTCCCCCCGGTGGAAAATGGGGCCATCTCTTTATCCTCAATCAGCAGGACTCTCCCGTCAGCAGGAGCTAATATGGCTTTTTCTTCCTGCGGGGATTTCCGTTCAGGGTCCCTAAAGAAAGAAATTACGAACAGGGTCAATAGAACCCATATCCCCCAGCCCACAGGGAGATCCAGCCAAAGAAAAAAGACAACCCCCATCATTCCAAAAGCAATAAATGGATATCCCTGACTGGTTATCGGAATACGCATATAAAAAATATTATTTTTTTCCTTCTTTACCTGTCTCTGAAGGACCGACTTTTTCTCTCTTTGATGAAATTTCTTTTTTGCTCCTGGCCATGGCAATAGCTCCGGTTCTGGCAATCTCCTTGATACCGAGATGATTGAGCAAATCAAGAATGGCTGTGATCTTGCTGTCGTTTCCGGTAACTTCAATCGTATAAAACTGGGGACTTACGTCCACCACCTTACAGCGGAAGATATCCACGATCCGTAGAATTTCAGCCCGGGTTTGTGCCTCGGCCCGGACCTTGATTAAGGCCATCTCCCTTTCCACAAATTCGGTATCGGTGAAGTCTATGACTTTGATCACATTGACCAGCTTATAGAGCTGTTTGGTGATCTGTTCGATGATCTGATCGTTTCCGCGGGTCACCAGAGTGATTCGGGATACCAGAGGATCCATGGTCTCGGCCACACAGAGGCTTTCAATATTGAATCCCCGGCCGCTGAATAAACCCGTAACCCGGGACAGGACTCCTGGCTCGTTATCCACCAAGGCGGAAATCGTGTGTTTTTGATCGTGATTGTTGTCCATAAATTAGCCTTTAGCAGCTAGCGGTCAGCTTTCAGCAGTCAGCGTAAACCAATTACTTGTTTTAATAGGTTCTGCTGATAGCTGAATGCTGACGGCTGATTGCTGTCTCCTGGTTTTACACCAACAGCATCTCAGTCATGCTCTTGCCGGCCGGGACCATGGGAGCCACACATTCTTCCGGACAGACGGCAAAATCCATGATTACTGGGCCTTTGACGGCCAAGGCCTTTTCAATAACCGGAACCACTTCTTCAGGTCTGGAGGCCCGAAGGCCTGTTGCCCCATAGGCTTCGGCCAATTTTACAAAATCAGGATTTCCTTTTAGGAAAGTCTGGGCATATCGTTTTTCATAAAAAAGTTCCTGAAATTGCCGAACCATACCCAGGTAGCCGTTATTGAGTATGGCAACCTTCACCGGCAGCTGATTGGCGACGACCGTGGCCATCTCCTGGATATTCATCTGGATGCTTCCGTCCCCGGCAATATCAATGACGATTCGGTCCGGGCAGGCCACCTGGGCCCCGATAGCGGCCGGAAAACCAAAACCCATGACCCCCAATCCGCCGGAGGTGATAAAAGAGTTGGGTTGATCGAAATGATAAAATTGGGCGGCCCACATCTGATTCTGCCCCACTTCAGTAGCAATGATGGCTTGCCCTTTAGTCACCTCATAAATCTTCTCAACCACATATTGGGGTTTAATTTCGTCCTTCCCCTGCTCATAACTCAAGGGATGGGTCTCTTTCCATTCTTTGATCTGTTCCAGCCAGGGTTGACGAATCTTTCGCCACTCTGATTTCCCTTGCTTGTGAAGGGATTGATTTAACTTGCTCAGGGCATCCTTGCAATCTCCAACGATCGGGATATCCACCGAGACATTCTTTCGGATCGATGTGGGATCAATGTCAATATGGATAATCCGGGCCTCGGTGGCAAAAAGATCCACCTTTCCGGTTACGCGATCGTCAAACCGGGCACCAACAGCAATCAGGAGATCACTCTGGGCCACAGCCATATTGGCCCAATAGGTCCCATGCATTCCCAGCATCCCCAACCAAAGGGGATGACTGCCGGGAAAGCCGCCGAGTCCCATCAGTGTTGTGGTCACAGGGATAGTCATGGCTTCGGCCAGGGCCTTGAGTTCCTGGGAGGAATGGGAGGAGATCACCCCACCGCCGGCATAAATAACCGGCCTCTTGGCCTTCAATATCTGGGCGGTCGCTTTTTCAATCTGCCCGACATGGGCGCTATAGGTCGGCCTGTAGCTGTGCATTTCCACTTTTTTTGGATACTTGAATTCCGTTTTATTTTGAAGCACATCCTTGGGTAAATCCACCAGGACCGGTCCCGGTCTGCCGGAACGGGCCAGATAAAAGGCTTCCTTAATGGTCCTGGCCAGATCTTCGACCTTTTTGACTAAATAATTGTGTTTGGTACACGGCCGGGTAATGCCGACAATATCCACTTCCTGAAAGGCATCATTACCTATCATTGGGGTCGGGACCTGGCCGGTGAAGATCACCACCGGGATAGAATCCATAAAGGCCGAGGCGATTCCGGTGACCGTATTGGTGGCCCCCGGACCTGAGGTCACCAGACAGACTCCCACTTTTCCCGAGCTCCGGGCATAGCCATCGGCCATATGGACTGCCCCTTGTTCATGGCGAACCAGATAGTGGCGGATAGGGCTTTTTTCCAGGCAGTCGTAAATATCGGTAACACTCCCTCCGGGATAGCCGAAAATGGAAGTTACCCCTTCCTGGATCAAGCTTTCAATTAAGATTTGCGCACCGCTGAATCTCAATGTTATTTCCCCTTTGCCCGGTGGTCTTTCAATATCTGTTCAATCCGGTCGCGGCCGGCCAATTTTAATTTTTGAATCCGTTTCTTTTCTCGATTTTCCTCATCGGAAAGATACAATCTTTTACTGAATTCTCCCAACAGGGACTCAAATTCTTTGTGTTCTTTCACCAAGTTCTGAAGTTCCTGGTTATCAGGAAGAAGTTGGTCGATCAATTCTTGATCTCTCTTTTCCATAATCAACTCCGTTAAAAGAATTGACTTGATCTTAAAATATTTTCATGGGTTTGTCAAATACAAAAATGACTGTAACTTATTAATTAATAATCCAAAATAAGTTTAAAAATGGAAACGGCCCTATATCCAACAAATATTCACATTTGACAGGTTAGAATTTTGAGTTAAAATCCGTTATAAAAATAATGGGTAAAATTTCAACTCTATTATCCAAACAGGAGGCCTGGCATGGGGGGGATTGAGGCGCTTTCAGAAGACCAAGTTATGATCTTAAAACTAAATCGGAGAGTGACCAACCCTTTTAACGGGGAACTGGTAACAGAACTGGCCAATCAACTTCAGGAAGTCAAGGAGTCGAATAAAATATCGGCTCTGGTACTCACCAGCACCAATGATAAATTTTTTTCTTTGGGTTTTGATATTCCTGAACTCATCAACCTGGCACCTCAAGATTTCAGAAAATTCTTCACGGCCTTTAATCATCTCTGTTTAGATCTCTATACCTTGCCCAAGCCCACCATCGCCGCCCTTTCCGGCCATACCATCGCCGGTGGTTTCATCTTGGCCTCCTGCTGTGATCTTCGGTTTATGGGCCAGGGGAAAAAATTTTGCGCCCTTAATGAAATCAATCTGGGTATTCCGGTACCCTATCTATCGGACCATATCTTGAGGCAGTTGGTTGGGGATCGTAAAGCTACGGAGATGATCTATTCCGGAAAAATGATTCCTGCCGATCTGGCCTTCCAAATGGGGATTGTGGATGGCCTTTACCCTCCCGAACAACTATTACGGGTATCCATAGATAAGGCCGGCGAGCTGGGTAATCTTCCATCGAAGGCCTTTGGAAGGATCAAAGATAACAGAACAAGGTCGGTGGCTGAAGCCACTCGCCAGCGTTTGGAAGAGGACATAGATCTGTTTGTAAAATTTTGGTACAGGGAAGAAGCCCAAAAAAGACTTAAAGAGGCAATAAAAAAGTTTTGATCAGATATTTAAGCAAGAGGTATTCTAAGTTGAGGGATCGGGGTTCAGAGTTTAGAATTCGGAGACAGGATTTGCCGAATATGGATCGCTCAACGCCGAACATTTCCTCCAAGGAGGTATTCTGTGGAGTTTAAAATCGGCAACACCATTTTTTTCTTGGAAGAAGGGGATATAACCCACCAAACAACTGAGGCCATTGTCAATGCCGCCAATTCCCGTTTGGCCGGCGGCGGCGGGGTTGACGGGGCTATCCACCGGGCCGGAGGCCCGATCATCATGGAGGAATGCCGTAAGCTCGGCGGCTGCCCCACCGGACAGGCGGTGATCACCACCGGCGGCAACCTCAGGGCCAAATATGTCATCCACACCGTCGGCCCTATTTATCAGGGCGGGAACAGGGGTGAAGCCCGTCTTTTGGCCAGTGCTTATCATGAAAGCCTGAAACTGGCCCATAAAAAAGGAATCCGATCCGTGGCTTTCCCGTCACTCAGCACCGGTGCTTACGGATACCCTCTGGATGAAGCCGCCCGCATCGCCGTAACGACCGTGGCCGACTATCTCCGGGAAAATCCCGCCTTCGACCGGGTCGGCTTTGTTCTCTTTGGAAACCAGTCCTATCAGGCCTATGTTCAAGCAGCCGGGAAAGAATTGGGGAAATTGTAAATAAACCTTTCTCCTCCCTACAGGGGCAGATGCAAGCCGTCAATAATTTAAGGAATGATTTCGTAGAAGAGTAGAAAAAGGTGTATTTGTTCAATTTGAGATGTTTACAGTTAGAATTTTCGCTAACCAACAACTATTTATCAATATTTTCTTACAGATCAGATCATTTTCTGGTACAATTCGGAAAAACTACTTAATTATATTGTTGGCTCCGCCACAGGCGTTCGCCAACCAGGCCATTGGACATCGATGTCACTCGCTTGCATGGCCTTTGGCCCCGCAAGCTTCGGGCCACGGGTCAACACCGCATTAGCCAGTGCATGAGGTGCCATGAGTATACGCAAAGACGAAGAATTTGCCCGGGACGCTTTCAAGCGTTTCCTGTCGAATTGCGGAGTGCCGAACCAGTGGGAGCCTGGTGAGAACCCACCCGACTTTAAGGCAACTATCAACGGTGTGATCCATCCGGTTGAGGTGGCGCAACTGATGGAGTCGGTGGCCTCTGGTGAGCGAGAATTGCCGGAACGCGGATGGACAGCCACATTGACGAAGGTTGCAGATCGGGTCGAGGCGGAAATGAAGCGCCGCGGCGTGCTCAGAGGTGCATACTGCATTCACCTCGACCCTGCTCCAGAACCATACCAAGTTCTTAGTTCGGTTTTCACAGATGTTGAACGTTACATTGTGACAACGGGTGCCAAGGACATCGCGAAACCGTATGTTCTCTGGCGTGGAAAGGACGGTGCTATCTGGTCTATCGAGAAAATTGGGTCAATGCAGAATATGGTCAGTTATACAATGTCGATCGGTAACGCGAAGTTTTCTCCTGAGATCGAAGATGATCTGAGGCAGATGCTGGGCGCAGAACTTGCTGACAAACGGAACAAGACCCGCGGGATGTCCGAAGTTATCCTCCTTTTTGTTGACGCCTATCACTACGCTGATCCACCCCAATGGCTAAGCGTCGCCTCGGAGGTTAACTTTGCCCCTTTCCATACAGTCGCGCGAGTACACGACGATTGGCAGTGTCAGATTCTTCACTCGGTGCTGCCTTTCTGGTGCAGTGCTGGCTAACTTTTTTTTGCACCTGACCGGTGTTCCGCTGAACGCTCCTCACCGTCAGGTGAGAAAGGCGTTAGGCATTAATATAATTTTGGCTATTTGCAATTCATGGCTGGAAACACTTCTAATTTGAAGAATATTATCTGAGGTATAACTCACAATGAGTCTATGGGATAATTTAAAAAACGTCCTTAGCAAAAATGATTGTGACGATGAGTTCATACGGATAAAATCTCTCGCCGAACAAGGAGATGCCAATGCCCAGAATGAGCTCGGAATCATGTATGAAAAGGGCAAAGGTGTGGCGAAGAATTATACGGAAGCTTGGAAGTGGTATTCCTTGGCAATCAAACAGAAACATGCAAGTGCCGCAGATAACAGGGCAAACCTTGCGCTTCATGTAATGACCCGTGCCCAAGCAGCTGAAGTAGATAAAAATATGAAGGTATGGATTCAGAATACTTTCGAAAATAATAAACCAGCGTTGGAAACACGGATTAAGGAAATAGCCGAACAGCACATAGAAACGCTAAGCCTAAAGTATAAACAAACTGTTTATAAAGATGACTATGGTAATATTTTTTATGATAAATGGGATAAAGAGATTGATTACTTTATAGAGAACATGATTCTAGCTGATCATAAAATCGATAATCTTCTTTGGGATTCGGAGAACCAAATATTTCGTGAAATCTGCATAAATATCATAAACAATATGATTGGTTGAGTCACTGAGCGAACGGGGACATAGGTCACAGATTGTTCTGGTTACATGGGTAACATTTTATGTAAAAAGCCTAACCAAAGGCTGCAGCCGACACGCTACGCGCGCGGCTGACCCTTACGTTGAACAATACAATGAGTATTCATGACCAGATCCTCTTGGCTAAAACAATGAGGGGGGAAAAACGATGAAACGAGAAATATCTACAGAGTTTAAGAAGGCAACGCGCGAGATGATAGAAAGAAAGACAAAATGCCATGAATGCGAGGATTATGCGACAGAGTTACACCATATTATAGCTGTTGAGGACGGAGGGACAGACGACATAGAAAACCTCATGCCTTTGTGTAAGAAATGCCACAAGGAATATACAAGTGAGCAAACCATTGAAAGAAATAAATTGTGGGTTGAATTGAATATTGATAACGATGGTGAGGTGACGGCAAAATGTAGTGGTGATAAGGATGTCGAGCATTTGGGAAATATAGGGTCTGCAGGATTTAAATCAGCGCCATCGGTTGACCGCGAAGGAAAAACGACTACAGCAGTCCCAGTACACTATGAATATGAGTGGATCGTTACTGTCGAGATTCCAGCGATGACTGAACGAGAAAGTAAAGAAAAGCTCAATAAATTTAAGTCGGAATTGTTCCATCGTTACGCTGTTACGGATGAAGTCTGGTTGACAGGAATCAGGAGATGGAACGGTAATAAATAAACACCCTATGAGCCTAAAATATCATGGCCCTTTTAATGTTTTTGGTCACACTGGCACCACAAAACGGAAATATAGGAAAAATAAAAGCGTTTAACAAAATCAATACAGCCGATCGCTACGCTCCGGCTAATCTTTTGTTATGACAAACTACTATTCCCCAGGGTTGTGAAGATGAAATACGTTTTGCAAAAAATTGTTCAGAGTGATGAATTGGAATTGACAATCGACCAAGACGCTTATGCGTCGTACAAGGAATCCAGAAATATTCTTTATAACTGTTTGGCGCTGGAAGAAAGCTATCAGGTTTTGATTTTTGCTTACCTTGACCTCGAAAGGCAGATCTTTGATGCAACTGCTTCAAACATGGTGTACGAAATACATTATCCTTCTTCAGATACGTTTGATATTAGACTTGCCTTGAATTTGCGGCTAATGAGTCTACTAACCGCGATTACCTTGTATCGTGATCGATTTCCTCATTACATAAAAGAATGTGTTCCTCATCGTACTGATGCAGAGAGTTTAGCCAAGGAGCTCAGATCGAAGGAATATAACGATGATAAGCTGGACTACCAGTTTATGGAGCTGTTTCGAAATCATGTTCAGCATTTTGATTTGCCGATTCATTGGATGTCTTCAGGTATGCGCTGGACGGAATTGGGCAAGGAGGGGTTACTTGAATACTCTACGGATTTCGGTGTCTCAAAGTCATATCTTATGGAGAATAAGAAATTCACCAGAAGAGTTCTGAATAAGTACCCCGATGAAATCGATCTAAAGTCAACCACAAGGAATTACGTTGAATCGTTCAGTAAGATGCACGGCGCTGCAAGAGAGCTAATAAAGGAATCAGTTCAGAAGGCACGGCAGAATATAGAAGAAGGATATAAGCAATATAGAAAAGCATATGGGGAGGCTTCGGGTAGCCTAAGCGCCTGCATGCTGACCGAACAAGGCGTTGTCGAAACCGTTCCGTTGATGTTGTATTTGGATGACATCCGGATGAAACTCCAAAAAAAGAACCAAACACTTGTAAATCTCAACAAAAGGTATGTAACGGGCAAAAAGAAGACGTCATAACAAAGCGTTCCACCGGATCGCTTACGCTCCCGGTGAACTCTGTGTTGGCGCTGCCTGCGGCGTCGCCAATGTTTGACAAGCCAGTCAAAAGATGATAAAAAACGCTAACTGTCTTAATTAAAAAGACTGCTTTTTTTTAAATAAATATAATCGAAAAGGAGTTTCAATGAAATCAAGTTTGATCGGGCTGCTGGGGATTTTGCTCCTGATGACACAGGTCTTTGGAGCCGAGAATGGGACACTGAAAAGCCAGAAAGATAAGACCAGCTATGCCCTTGGGCTGAATGTAGGGAAAAACATGAAACAACTGTCGGCGGATATCGACCCGGATCTCTTCACCAAAGGATTCAAAGATGCCCATTCAGGGACTAAACCCATGTTGAGCGAAGAAGATATGCGCACAGTTCTGACCGCTTTTCAAAAAGAAATAACGGCAAAACAGATTGAGAAAATAAAATTACTTGGTGATAAGAATAAGAAAGAAGGGGAAGCCTTTCTGGCTGAGAACAGAAAGAAGAAAGGTGTAAAAACCTTAACCAGCGGGTTACAATACAAAGTTATTAAAGAAGGCACCGGTAAAAAACCCAAGGCAACCGATAAGGTGACCACCCATTACCAAGGCACCCTCATCGACGGCACCGAATTCGACAGTTCCTACAAGCGGGGAGAACCGGCCACCTTTCCAGTCAACGGAGTAATCCCGGCCTGGACCGAAGCGCTTCAATTAATGAAGGTCGGTTCCAAATGGCAGCTTTTCGTCCCCTCCAAACTGGCTTATGGTGAACGAGGGACCCCTATGATAGGGCCGAATGCCGTACTTATTTTTACGATTGAACTTCTTTCCATTATCTGAAATGTTATAGGGCCTTCACCAAAGCTTATATTTGGAAAGGATTTCGGCCTGCCTCCAAATGAGATTCACCGGTTGGCCCGGCAAATAAATTTGGGGCCTTTGGGTGGATAATCCCAGAAAAGAAGACTCTCCAAATTTATTTCCGGTGAGCCTCTCGTTTGAATATCGATACTACAATAAGACCCATAATAATTTCCGGGAAGCCGGTTGAAACAGGAAATAAGGCAGACTTGTTATAACAAGATAATCATCATGAAAAAGATTGGCCGATTACACGTACTAACCGATACCGTTCTTCAAAACCGTCTCTCCCATCTGGAGCTTGCCGAACTGACCATGGCCGGCGGGGCTGACACGATCCAGTTTCGCCAGAAATCAGGGCCGACCGAGGAGATGATTCGGGTTACCGGACAGATGCAGGCTGTATGCCGAGGATCAGGGGTGATCTTTATCGTCAATGACCGTTTGGATGTGGCCCTAGCCTCTCAAACCGACGGGATTCATCTGGGACAGGAAGACTTCCCCATCCCTCTGGCCAGAAAAATCCTTGGTCAAAAGGCCGTCATCGGCGGGTCGGCCAGCACTCTGGAAGAGGCCCGTAAATGCCTCCTGGAAGGTGCGGATTATGTGGGATTTGGCCCTGTCTTTCCCACAACCTCTAAAGAAGACGCCGCTCGGGCCGGCGGGCTCGATCTCCTGAAACAAGTGGTCAAAGAGATCGCTTTGCCTATTATCGCTATCGGAGGTATCAACCAAGAGAATATCCCCCAGGTGATGAAGACCGGGGCCTATGGGATTGCTGTCATCTCTGCGGTCTGTTGTCAACAAGACCCAAAAGAAGCCGCCAGGGTTTTGCGGAAGTTAATAATAAGAGTAAACTAGTGAAGACTCAATCGAGGGTAAGTCAGAGAAAAAACCAACCCGGGAGCCTCAGGCGAGAGAAAAAGCTTCCTGGCGAGTCCAGATTATTATGCACTCATTAATAATGGAGTCCAGCCATCATGTCTGAGCGGATAATGGATATCGGCGAGTTCGGGCTGATTCGGAGGATCAGTGATTTTCTGAACCGAGAGGGTCTTCGATCAGAACGTGTGACTTTAGGGATCGGCGATGATACGGCTTCTTTCCTTCCTCGCCCAGGTTATGAACTTTTGGTCACTTGCGATTGTTTGGTGGAAGGCCGTCATTATTTGACTGGTCGTATCGATCCGCTGGATTTGGGACGACGGGCCATGACCCTTAACATCAGTGACATCGGGGCCATGGGAGGCAAGCCCCTTTATGCCCTCATCTCTCTTGGATTAAAGGGTGATATGTTGGTCCAGGATATCGAAGAGATCTATCGGGGGTTTCTTTTGGAATTGAATCCATTCGGCGCCTCGATCATCGGCGGCAACCTCACCCGATCAGAAAATGGGATGTTTATCGACATCACTCTAATTGGAGAGGTGGAACAAGGAAAGGTCGTGCGCCGTTCCGGGGCCAGGCCGGGAGATGTGATCCTGGTCACCGGATATCCGGGCCAGGCGGCTGCCGGGCTTCTGCTTCTACTTCAAACCCCGGATGATCCGGAGATAAAAAATCATCCCTTGGTCAAGATTTATAACACCCCTTCGCACCAGGCCCAATTGGGGGCGGCCATAGCCCAAGCAAGACTGGCTACGGCCATGATTGACACCAGCGATGGATTCCTGGGAGATCTGGGGCATATTTGTGCCGAGAGCAACGTTGGAGCCGAATTATTCCAAGAAAAACTTCCGGTCAGTGAAGCACTCCGCCAGGCGGCCCTTTTGTTCCGCAAAGACCCCCAGGACTTCGTTCTGGGTGAAAGCGATGATTACGAACTGGTGATCACTTGCCGCCCTGATCATGTGGCCTCCATTCGCTCCATCATGGTTCAAGGAGGCCTTCCTAATTCCCTGACGGAAGTGGGAAGAATCACCGGGGATGCCGGCGGGGGTGCCGGTCAGATCTATTTGCTTTTCCCTGATGGAACAACACATTCAATCAAACCCTCGGGCTGGGATCATTTTCGATTGAAGGCATAGGTTTCAAGGATTCAAGGGTCGAGGATTTAAGGAAACTTAATTAACACCCAGCACAAAAAATCTTTTGAACCCTTCAATCTTCTTCCACTTGAATCCTTTGGATCAACTGAATTGATAAATTGAAAAAAATATCAAAGGAGAAAAGATTCGTATGTTCGACCAAGCCCTGGCTGAAAAGGCTGCAAAGAATTTAGTTCGTATTCGTGCAAAAAAACCGCTGGTTCACAACATCACCAACTATGTTGTCATGAACTATACGGCCAATGCCCTGCTGGCCTGTGGGGCCTCACCGGTGATGGCCCATGCGATCGAAGAAGTGGAGGAAATGGTTGCCCTGGCTAAGGCCCTGGTGCTCAATATCGGCACCTTGAGTCTTCCCTGGATCGAGGCCATGCTGAAGGCCGGAAAACGGGCAAATGCGCTAAAGGTCCCGGTGATCCTGGATCCGGTCGGTTCCGGGGCCACCCGACTGCGCACCGATTCCGCCAAGCGTCTTATGAAAGAGATTTCAATTCAGGTAATTCGAGGCAATGCTTCGGAGATCCTCTCTCTGGCCGGAGAAGGGTCGGGATCTTCGACCAAAGGCGTGGATTCCGTTCATACCGTGGACCAGGCCGCTGAGACGGCTATGTCCTTAGCCAAGGAACTTAAAACAACACTGGCCATTACCGGGGCAGTGGATTTGATCACCGATGGAAAGCGAATCTATCGTGTGCTGAACGGACATGAAATGATGGGTTGCATCACCGGGACAGGATGTACGGCAACGGCGATGATAGGCGCTTTCCTGACCATTGAGCCTGATCCCCTGCAAGCGGCCACCTGCGGACTATCTTATTTTGGTCTGGCCGGTGAACAGGCTGCTGCCAATTCCTCGGGCCCCGGCAGCTTCCAGACCGCACTCCTCGACGCCCTCTTTCTTATGAAAGCAGAAGATCTGAAGGCAGGGGCCAAAATCCAGGTATAAAGTCTACTATTGTTCTTATAAGAAAATAACTATTCTCGGACGAACACCAGCCAACAAATAAGCCGTTTTTTCTCAAACCCGCAAAAAAATTAAGGGGGGCAACAATTTATTTTTTATAGACATTTTTGTAAATTTGTGGTTAAATATCAAATTTTGAAGGCAAAATGACCAATGCTTCCAATTCGTCAAATTATTGAAGACTTTCTAAAACAGAATGAGGCCGAACGCAGGTTGTCGTCTAATTCTTTACGTGGATACCGCCAGGACTTGATGGAATTTTTAAATTACCTGGAAACCCAAGGAATAAAGGAAACAAGTCAGTTGGATCTACCTTTATTAAGGGGTTTCTTGGCTCTTCTCCATAAAAAAAACAAGAAAAGCTCGGTGGCTCGAAAGATGGCTGCCCTTCGCTCCTGTTTCGGCTATGCCCAGAAAAAAGGATGGATCCTGGAAAACCCGATAGCCCAGGTCCGAACACCCAAGATTGAGAAAACGATCCCTCCCTTCCTGTCGGAAAAAGAGGTTGATGTCCTGCTGCAAGAACCGGTCACCGATTCCATATTGGAACTCCGGGACCAGGCTTGTCTGGAGCTGTTTTATGCCTCCGGATTACGTTTGTCCGAATTAACCCATCTGAATTGGAGCTCCCTTGATCTTTCCCTCGGATTGCTCCGGGTCATCGGCAAAGGGGGGAAGGAAAGAGTTGTCCCCATGGGGCGAAAGGCTATTCAATCTTTATTGAACTATCATAAGGCCGTGAAGCAGGCCGAACAACGATCTGAATTTAAGATAACCGATTCTCAGGCCGTATTCCTGAATCGGTTCGGGGAAAGGGTCAGCGATCGGACCATTGCCCGCCGATTAAAAAAACGAGTGGTCAAGGGAAATCTGTCTCCGGCCATCAGCCCGCATTCCTTGCGTCACAGCTTTGCAACCCATTTACTGAATGCCGGGGCCGACCTGCGAATTGTTCAGGAACTGTTGGGACACTCATCCCTTTCCACAACCCAGAAATATACGCATATCAGCATGAGCCGTTTATTGGAAGTATATCAAAAGGCCCATCCAAGGGGGTAAGATGTTTGAAGGAACAACCATTCTGGCCTTGCGTCATCAGGGGAAAGTCGTCATTGCCGGCGACGGTCAGGTGACTATGGGACAGACTGTGATGAAACACCGGGCCAAAAAGATCCGGCGGCTTTATCACGATCAAATCCTGACCGGATTTTCCGGGGCCACGGCCGATGCCCTGACCCTGTTCGAAAAGCTGGAAGCCAAACTGGAGCAGTTTAACGGAAATTTGACCAGGGCGGCCGTGGAAATGGCCAAAGATTGGCGCACCGACAAGATATTACGACGTCTAGAAGCCTTATTGCTTGCCGCTGACCAGGATTACATTTTGATGCTGTCCGGAACAGGCGATGTTATGGAACCCGATGAGGCGGTGGCAGCCATTGGTTCCGGCGGCCCCATGGCTTTGGCTGCCGCCCGGGCCTTGATAGGTTTTTCCACCCTTTCCGCCGCTGAAATTGCCCGGGAGGCCATGAAGATAGCCGCCTCTCTGTGCATATACACCAACGAACAGATTGTATTGGAGGAATTGTAGATTGGTCAACGAATATTTAACACCGAGAGAAATCGTCTCTGAACTGGACAAATATATTGTCGGTCAAGATGCGGCCAAACGCACGGTAGCCATAGCCTTGCGGAATCGCTGGCGCAGGCAGCAGGTTCCGGAACCGATTCGGGATGAAATCGCCCCCAAAAACATTATTATGATCGGCCCCACCGGTGTAGGGAAAACCGAGATCTCAAGGCGGCTGGCCCGATTGGCCCAATCCCCATTCCTGAAGGTGGAAGTCACCAAATTTACGGAAGTGGGTTATGTCGGAAGGGACGTGGAATCCATGATCCGGGATTTGACCGAACTGGCCATCAATATGATCAAGGCCGAAGAAAAACAAAAGGTCATGTCCAAGGCCAGGGAGATCGCCGAAGAGCGTTTATTAGACTTGCTGCTTCCTCCCAAGGCCGAATCCCCAAAGCTTGAAGAACCTTCCGGGCAGGAAAAAATTTTAGAGGTGGTTCGAAAACCCAGTCCCGAACCTTTATCCACCAGGGAAAAGCTGCGGACTCTTTTTCAAGAAGGAAAGTTGGAAGAGCGCTATGTGGATATGGAAGTCACGCAACGCTCGGTTCCCATGGTTGAAATTTTTTCTTCCGTGGGGATGGAAGAGATGGACTTCAATATGAAAGATATGTTCGGCAATCTATTCCCCAAGAAAACCAAACGCCGCAAGGTCAAGGTTCCCGAGGCCTTCGAGATGTTGATTCAGGAGGAGTCTTCGCGGCTGATTGATATGGATAAGGTGACGGAAGAAGCCATCCGTAAGGTGGAACAGACCGGGATCATTTTTTTGGATGAGATCGACAAAATTGCCGGACGTGGTTCCAGCCACGGGCCGGATGTCTCCCGGGAAGGGGTTCAGAGGGACTTACTGCCTATCGTCGAAGGGTCCACGGTGACCACCAAATACGGGATGGTACGAACCGATCATATCCTGTTTGTAGCCTCCGGGGCCTTCCATAATTCCAAACCCTCGGATCTGATACCCGAACTGCAGGGACGGTTTCCTATCCGGGTGGAATTGAATTCCCTGACCCAGGAGGACTTTATTCGTATTTTGACCGAGCCCCAGTCGGCCTTGATCACCCAATATTGTGAGTTGATAAAAACCGAGGGCATTACCCTGACCTTTTTACCCGAAGCCGTGGCCGAGATCGCCCGCATTGCCTTTCACGTCAATCAACGGACGGAAAATATCGGAGCCCGTCGACTTCATACCATCATGGAGAGATTGCTGGACGATCTTTCTTTTGAAGCCCCGGACTGGACGGAAAAGACCTGCACAATCAATGCCGAATACGTGCGGAATAAATTGTCGGCAATTGAAGAGAATGAAGATTTGAGCCGCTATATTTTATAACAGGTTGATGAAACCGGGCACCACCTGTACACATTTTTTTCTTAACTGGAATTAATATGATCGAAGACAAAAATAACACCCCTTATCCGGAGAAGGCTTCTATCCTGATGGAGGCCTTGCCGTACATCAAGCGGTTCTACCAGCAAACCATGGTGATCAAGTATGGCGGACATGCCATGGTGGACGAAGATCTTAAAACCGGCTTTGCCAAAAGCATAGTCCTGATGAAATACATCGGTCTGAACCCGGTGGTGGTCCATGGCGGAGGCCCCCAGATCAAAAAAGTGCTGGATCAGATGAACATCTCTTCCCGATTTGTACAAGGGGTCCGGGTCACCGATAGTCAGACCATGGATGTGGTCGAGATGGTCCTGGGGGGTAAGATCAACAAAGAGATCGTTCACTTGATCAATCAACAGGGAGGCAAGGCCATTGGTTTGAGCGGCAAGGACGGTCAACTGCTTATTGCCCAACAAATGAATCTTTTTAAAAGCGGGGGGCCGGATGATCCCCCGGAGTTGATCGATATCGGCATGGTGGGTGAGGTGGTAAAAGTCAACACGGAGATCATCACCACCCTTGAAACCCACCATTTCATCCCGGTGATCGCGCCGATCGGGATCGGAGAAATGGGGCGGACCTACAATATCAATGCCGACCTGGTGGCCGGAAAAGTGGCTGCAGCCTTAAAGGCCCAAAAACTGATCCTGCTGACCGACGTGGAAGGCGTCAAGGACAAAAATGGGAACCTGATCTCCACCTTGACAAGGGAAGAAATCCCCGGGCTGATCGAAGATGGGACGATCAGCGGTGGAATGATCCCCAAAGTCAATTGCTGTCTGGATGCCCTTGCTGACGGTGTTGAAAAGGCCCACATCATCGACGGTCGGGTGGCGAATGCAGTCATTCTGGAACTCTTTACCGACCGGGGGGTTGGGACGGAAATAACCTAAGAGCAAGTAGCTGATAGCTCACAGCTCATAGCAATTGCTTTTTCTATCAGCTATGAGCTTTGAGCTTTGAGCAAAGAAGGTGGATATTTTGATGAACCCCAAGAAAGATATTAATCAGATTGTAGATAGGGCCAGCCAGGTCCTGATGCACACCTATGCCCGGATCCCGGTGGCCTTTGAAAAAGGGCAGGGATGCCGGGTCTGGGATCAGGACGGGCGTGTTTATCTGGATTTTTTAGCCGGTATTGCCGTAACGGCTTTAGGACACAGCCACCCTCAAGTGATCGAGGCCCTCAAGAATCAGGCGGAAAAGCTGCTGCACACCTCTAACCTTTATCATATTGAAAACCAGATCGCCCTGGCCGAGCAATTAGTAAGTCATTCCTTTGCCGACAAGGTCTTTTTCTGTAATAGCGGCACCGAGGCCAATGAAGGGGCGATTAAGCTGGCCCGTCGTTATTCCACCGAACAATACGGCCCTCAAAAAACGACTATTTTATGTATGAAAAACAGCTTTCATGGCCGAACACTCGGGTCCCTCTCGGCCACCGGTCAGGAAAAATTTCAAAAGGGTTTTGGACCATTGCTTCCCGGTTTTTCTTTTGTCCCTTTTAATGATCTTTCCGCTTTGGAAAATAGTTGGAACGATACCGTCTGTGCGGTTTTTATGGAGCCGGTTCAATGTGAAGGGGGGATAAAAGTTCCAGACAAGGGATTTCTTAAAGCCGTAAAAAAACTCTGCCGGGAGCGGCAGGCCTTGCTGATCCTGGACGAGGTCCAAACCGGTCTGGGACGTACAGGCACCCTTTTCTGCCATGAACAGTTTGAGACCCAACCGGATATCATGACTCTGGCCAAGTCCCTGGGGAACGGCCTGCCGATCGGGGCCTTGCTGGCCACGGATGAGGTAGCCGCCGTCTTCCAGCCGGGGACGCATGCCGCCACTTTTGGGGGCAATCCCCTGGTTACAGCTGTGGCCCGGACCGTTCTTTCCATCATCTTGGAAGAAGAGTTTCTTCCCCGGGTGAGAAAGATAGGGGCCTACTTCCAGGATCAGTTGCTACGATTGAAAGAAGAATTCCCTCAGATACTCGATGTCCGGGGCATGGGTTTGCTTTTGGGGATAGCCCTGGATCGGCCCGGCAAGCCCATCGTGGATGCCTGTTTGCAAAAAGGTTTTCTAATCAACTGCACACAGGATACCATTCTTCGTTTTGTCCCGCCCTTGATCGTCAAGAAAAAGGAAATCGATGCCTTGATTCAAACATTGCGTGATCTTTTTCGGGAAATGAAATGATGGGGGGTGTCATCCAAAATGAGTAAACGGGATTTCCTGAAGTTATTGGATCTGAAAGCCAATGAGATAACGGCCATTTGGGAGAGAACCCGAGACTACAAAGAAGGACAAGTACAAGAAAGTCCTTTACAAGGGAAAACTGTTGGCCTCCTTTTTGAAAAACCATCAACCCGAACGCGAATTTCCTTTGAAGTGGCTGTTCTTCAGACCGGAGGACAGGCGGTCTTTATCAACAGTCAGGATACCCAGATGGCTCGCAACGAACCCTTGAAGGATACAGCCCGGGTCTTGTCCCGGTATTTAGACGGCCTGGTAGTTCGCACTTTTTCTCAGAATACCCTTGATGAACTGGCCAGATTTGCCGCCATCCCGGTCATCAATGCCCTAAGCGATCTTTATCATCCGGCCCAGATATTGAGTGACCTGTACACCATTGGGGAGCGAAAAAACGATTTTCAGGGAATGAAGGTCGCCTGGCTGGGAGATGGCAACAACGTAGCTCATTCCTGGCTTGAAGCGGCCTGTCTGTTCCCGTTTCAGTTGATGCTGGCCTGTCCCAAGGGATTTGAACCGAACCAAGAAATCTGGAATCTGGCCAAGAAAGAAGCCGGAGAGAGAATCAGCTTAACCGATGATCCAGTCGAGGCTGTTCGGAACGCCCAGGTAATCAATACCGATGTCTGGGCCAGTATGGGTCAGGAAGATCAAGCCGCCAAACGAATTAAATTGTTCAAGGGTTTCCAGCTCAATGAAACCCTTCTATCCTTCGCCAGGCCCGACTGCATGGTCCTGCACTGTTTGCCGGCTCATAGGGGAGAGGAGATTACCGAAGAAGTCCTGGAAGGCCCCAATTCTGCGGTCTTCGACCAGGCGGAAAACAAGCTCCATGTACATAAGGCTCTATTAGAATTTATTTTGTCAAACAACAGTCGATAAGAAAAAAATTGATGTAAGAAGATTCCAAACGAGAAAGTTTGGAGTATTGAGTTCGGAGTTGGGAGTTAGGAATAATTGGATTTTACTCCGAACTCCGAACTCGTAACTGGAATTCTTAAACTCCAGAACCTTTCAATGAGTTAATAAAGGAAAAAAAATAATGAAAATTGTTTTGGCTTACTCCGGGGGTTTAGATACCTCGGTCATATTAAAATGGCTTCAGGAAACCTATCAGGCGGAAGTCATCGCCTTTTCGGCCGACCTGGGCCAGGAAGAGGATTGGGGAGCCATAGAAAAAAAGGCCCTAAAGACAGGAGCTGCCAAGTTTGTAGCCAGGGATTTGAAGGAAGAATTTGTCAGTCAGTATGTCTTTCCGGCCTTCCGGGCCAATGCCGCCTATGAACAATTTTATCTCCTGGGCACTTCCTTGGCCCGGCCGATCATCGCCAAGCACCAGGTGATGGTGGCCGAGGCCGAGGGGGCCGAAGCGGTCAGTCATGGGGCCACCGGGAAGGGGAATGACCAGGTTCGTTTTGAACTAACCTGTATGGCCCTCAATCCCGGTCTTAAAATCATCGCCCCCTGGAGGGAATGGGACTTGGACTCCCGTTCGGCCCTGATCGCTTATGCTCAAAAGCATGGGATACCGATACCGATCACCCCGGAGAGGCCGTATAGTTCCGATGCCAATCTGCTGCATATCAGTTTTGAGGGGGGAATACTTGAGGATCCCTGGATTGAACCGCCGGAAGCCCTGTTTCAGATAACGAAGTCGCCGGAGAAGGCCCCAGACCGTTCGGAATACATAGAGATCACCTTTGAACAAGGAAATCCCACGGCCGTCAATGGCCAACCCATGAAGCCGGCCGCATTGTTATCCTTCCTTAACCGCCTGGGCGGAAAACACGGGATAGGTCGGGTG
This sequence comes from Thermodesulfobacteriota bacterium, assembly GCA_049520575.1. Taxonomy (GTDB): domain Bacteria; phylum Desulfobacterota; class RBG-13-43-22; order RBG-13-43-22; family RBG-13-43-22; genus RBG-13-43-22. The sequence continues at coordinate 38,546 of JBEKPQ010000009.1, forward strand.
GACTTGGTAGAAAATCGTTATGTGGGCATGAAATCCCGAGGGGTTTATGAGACCCCCGGAGGGACCTTGATCCGCACCGCTCATCAGGCCATTGAATCTTTGACCTTGGATCGAGAGGTCATGCACATCCGGGATTCCTTAATTCCGCGATATGCGGAAATGGTCTATTATGGATATTGGTTTTCTCCTGAGCGTGAACTCCTTCAAAAATTAATGGATGAAGCCCAGGTCAGGGTTTCAGGAACCGCCCGGTTAAAGCTCTATAAAGGAAACGCCACGGTAGTGGGGAGGAAATCGGAACAATCCCTATATCGGACGGATTTTGCCACCTTTGAAGAAGATCAGGTTTATCACCAAAAAGACGCCGAGGGTTTTATACGGCTTAATGGATTAAGGCTGAAAATTAGAAAGCTGTTAACAAAAGCATAACTTAGAGAATTTAGAATCCAGGAGTCGGAATCCTGAAGCAGAAAATTGAAGAAAAAAAAGAATATCGAATATCGAACTATTAAATAATGGGTTTCTATTTAAGTTCAACATTCATTATTCATTATTCATTATTCGATATTCAATATTTTCTTCCCTCATGGCGCTCAAAAAAACATTAGGATTTAATATGAAACCTCCCCAATCAGGAAAAAAGAAAAATGCAGATAAGCCCTGGGCTGGCCGATTCTCCGAGGCTGTCGATCCGCTGGTCGAACTTTTTACCGCTTCCCTGCCCTTTGATTACCGTTTGCTGCCTTATGATCTGATCGGCAGTATGGCCCATTTGAAGATGCTGACTCGGCAGGGGATCATCTCCGTCAAAGAAGCCAAAAAAATTCGTACCGGTCTTCTGGAAATCTATAAGGAATGGGAACAAGGCAAGCTGACTTTCCCCATAGAGGACGAAGACGTCCACATGTTTGTTGAAAAACGTCTGATTCAAAAGATCGGGCCGATAGGCGGCAAACTCCATATTGCCCGAAGCCGCAATGACCAGGTTGCCCTGGATTTAAGACTCTATCTACGAAATCGGATACAAGTTTTAAAACAGGAACTCCAATCCCTGCAAAAGGTGTTGCTTACCAGAGCCAAAAATCAAGGCCATCTGATTCTGCCCGGTTACACCCATTTACAGCGGGCCCAACCGGTAATCCTCGGCCATCATTTGCTGGCTTATCTGGAGATGTTTTGCCGGGATCAAGAACGTCTGAGCGAAATCTTAAGGAGGGTCAATGTCCTCCCCCTGGGCAGTGCCGCCCTGGCCGGGACTTCCTTTCCCCTTGACCGCAGGTGGGTAGCGCAGGAACTGGGTTTTGATCTAATTTCCTCCAACAGTATGGATGCGGTCAGCGACCGGGATTTCGTTATCGAATTTTTGTCCGCCGGGGCGATTCTGATGATGCACTTTTCTCGGATGTCTGAAGAATTGATCCTTTGGTCCGGTTCTGAATTTGATTTTGTGGAAATCGGTGATGCCTTCTGCACCGGCAGCAGCATCATGCCGCAGAAAAAAAATCCTGATGTCCCGGAATTGATTCGAGGGAAAACCGGTCGGGTTTACGGCCATCTGATGGGTATGCTTACGGTCATGAAGGGTCTGCCGATGACCTATAATCGGGATTTGCAAGAGGATAAAGAGCCGATCTTTGATTCGGCGGAAACCTTATTGAACAGCACGCGGGTCCTCTGCGGTCTCTGGTCGAATATCCGTTTCAAAGCCGATTCGATGCAGAAAGCCGCCGAAACAGGGTATCTTCTGGCCACGGACCTGGCCGATTACCTGGTAAAAAAAGGGTTGGATTTCAGGAGCGCACATCACATCGTGGGCACTCTCGTGGCTTATGCCCAAAAAAAGGGGTTGGAATTAAAAGACATCCCGTTCCCGGTCTTTAAAACCTTTCATCCCATTTTTGATCAGGAAGTCAACACCGTCCTGGATCTTCGTTCGGCTATGTCTCAAAGGAATTCACAGGGAGGAACATCCCCCAGACAGGTCAAAAAGGCCCTGAGGGAAATGGAGAAAAAAATATGTGTCTTATAAATTCACCCCTGAAGCAAAAGCTGACTGCAGTAATTTGGGTTTGTTTGTTTTTTGCCCTGATGGCCTGCGGGCTAAAGGCCAATCCGGTCGCTCCGGTAAAGGTGACCCCCAACGGGGTTGATCCCCTCAATTATCAGGTCAAAGGGAAATCCCTGCTGGTCACCTGGGTTATTCCCCAGCAAAACACTGACGGCAGTCCTTTAACGGATCTGAAAGGATTTAAATTTCTTAAAGGAGAATGGCCGACAAAAGATTTTTGTCCCACCTGTCCGGAACAATTTCAGGAGACCCGTTGGATTGACTTGAAAGGTCCTGAACTGCCGGACATCAAGATTGAATCGGATCAGGTTCAACTGACCCTTGAAAAGCTCAAGCCAGGCAATACCTATTATTTTCAAGTGACGGCCGTTACGAAAAAGGAGGCAGCCAGTAAACCTTCAAAAACCCTGCGCCTGGCCTGGGATCTCCCGCTTAAGCCGCCTTCAGAACTTCAAGTAAAACCCGATCAGCAGGGGCTTCTGATCTCCTGGCTACCCTCTTCATCGTTATTGGACGGCAGCCTCCCGGAAGGTCTGGCAGGCTATACCCTTGAACGGAAGATGGAGAAAGGGCCCTGGAATAAGGTCAACACTCAGCCGATAGAAAAGACGGCCTATCTCGATTCCGAACTCCAGGAAGGAGTCTCCTATGAATATCGCGTCAAAGCCCTGCGTAAGGTCCATGGAAATCTCCTGGAAAGTGAGGTGTCGGAAGAAAAGGGGATCGTTTATTCACGCATCGTCCCTCCCCCACCCGTTGAGGATTTGATAGCTTTTTTAAGTCCCAACGGGGTGGAGCTTCGCTGGAAGGGAATTGATTCCCTGATCCCCAGCGGATACCATATCTACAAAAGAATGAAGAATGAAAAAACACCCACAAGAATTACCCCGGAGATGGTTAAAGATACGACCTTTGAAGACCAACAAGTAAAACCGGGAGCAACTTATTTGTACTCGGTCAGTGCGGTGGGAAGCCCGCCAGCCCTTTTGGAAGGTCCGACGTCTAAAGAAGTTGAAATAACCTTTAACCCCTGAATCCAAAATTTAGTAGTCAGAATTCAGAAGCCAGAAGATAGAAGTTAGAAATCTGAATTCTGACTACTAAATAAAATAGGGATTTATGTTCATGCACCATTTTCAATACAAACGAAACAGGCTATTTGCCGAATCTGTTCCTATTCAGGAGATTGCCCATCAGGCAGGCACCCCTTGTTATATTTACAGTCAAGCTACCCTGGAGCGTCATTTTAGGGCTTTCGATCAGGCTTTTTCCAAAACGCCTCATCTGATCTGTTATTCCCAAAAGGCCAATTCCAATCTGGCCCTATTGAACCTTTTCGGCCGGTTGGGAGGCGGGACCGATATCGTCTCCGGTGGAGAACTGTACCGGGCCTTGAAAGCCGGTATTCCTTCGGAAAGGATTGTTTATTCCGGCGTGGGCAAGACTTCGGAAGAGATTCGTTATGCCTTAAAAGAAAAAATTCTGCTCTTGAACATCGAATCTCCCGAGGAATTGAAATTAGTCAATGAAATCGCCGGCCGAATGAAGCGGAAAGCTTCCATCGGCATCCGGGTCAATCCTGATATCGATCCCAAAACGCATCCCTATATTTCCACCGGACTCAAAAAAAACAAGTTCGGGATCAATATTCATCAGTCGCTGGAAGAATATCGGCTAGCTAAAAATTTGCCGCATCTCCATATTGCCGGGGTTGATTTCCATTTAGGCTCCCAATTGTTGGCCACTTATCCTTTTTTAGCAGCCATCCGAAAATTAAAAAAACTGATCTCCCAATTGAAAAAAATGGAAATCGAAATACAATATGTTGATTTAGGAGGAGGCTTGGGCATCACTTACGACCATGAAGAACCCCCCCATCCAAAAGAGTATGCCCGGGCCATCCTCCAAGAATTAGGCCAAACACCCTACACCCTAATTCTGGAACCGGGAAGGGTCATCGTCGGCAATGCCGGTATCCTGGTGACCAAGGTTCTTTACGTTAAAAAGGGAGAGGAAAAAAATTTCATTGTTGTCGACGCCGGCATGAATGACCTGCTCCGTCCTGCACTGTACGGTTCATTTCATCACATCCAACCCGTTGTTCGCAGCAATCGATCCAGGATCAAGGCCGATGTGGTTGGGCCAATCTGTGAAACCGGTGATTTCTTGGGTAAAGACAGAATCCTGCCCCTGCCAAAACCCGGAGAATTTCTGGCTGTCATGAGTGCCGGGGCCTATGGATTTTCCATGGCCAGCAACTATAATTCCAGGCCCAGACCGGCCGAGATCATGGTCCAGGGAAAAAAATTTCAAGTTATTCGAAAACGGGAAACCTATGCGCAAATGACGGCCCTGGAGAAGTTCTCAGAAAAATAAATGACTTCAACCCCTTTCCTTAAAATCACCAAATTGAGCGGTTCGGGAAATGATTTTATCCTGGTGGATAACCGCACAAAAGTTATTCCCGATGACCGGATGGTATCCTTGACCCGAGCCCTTTGCAGGAGGATGGTCTCGGTCGGGGCCGACGGAATGATTTTTATTGAACCTTCGGGTCACTACGATTTTAAGTGGCGTTTTTTTAATGCCGATGGAAGTGAAGCCGAGATGTGCGGCAATGGGGGCCGGTGTACGGCTCGTTTTGCCTTTCTTCACGACATTGCCGGTTCTGAGATGACCTTTGAAACCCTGGCTGGGCCCATCCAGGCCTGGGTGGAAGGATCAAAAGTAAAACTCCAGTTGACTCGGCCCGAAGGGATTCAACTGGATCAGACCATTGCAGTTGGGAAAGAACGGGTTACCCTGGATTTCATCAATACCGGTGTCCCCCATGCCCTGGTCTGGGTGGAAGACATTGATGCTGTTGATGTAGTCAGGTTAGGGCACCGGATTCGTTTTCATGACTATTTTAGACCTGCCGGGGCCAATGTCAATTTTGTTCAAATAAAAGATCCTGGAATGCTTTTTGTGCGGACCTATGAACGGGGGGTGGAAGGAGAGACCCTGGCCTGTGGTACAGGATCAGTGGCCGCAGCCAGCATCGCCTTTTTTAAGAACAAATGCCGCTCCCCAGTGAAGGTTCAGACACGAGGGGGAGAGGTCTTAACCGTTTATGTGGAAGGACAACCCGGAACGAATATTGAAAAGGTTTTTTTGGAAGGAGAAGTCCGCTTGATCTTTGAAGGGGAAGTGCATCAGGAAGCGGTAGAAGATTAATTGAACTTTTTTGGGAGAGGGGATAAGTTATAACCCTATTGGAGTGATTACTCAGGGAGACTAATATGATTAAAACCATTATCGCCGGGGCCGGCGGCCGGATGGGCGGAAGGATCGTCCAACTGATCAATGAAACTCAGGATATGACCTTGGCCGGAGCCTTTGAAAAAGCCGATCATCCCTTGGTCAACAAAGACCTTGGAGAATCTTTGGGATTGGGGAAAACAGGTCTGAGCATCGCCTCTGATCTTGAAGAGGTAATCGATCGGGGTGATGTCATTATTGATTTCACCTTTCATACCGCTTCCGTTGAACATCTACGTTTAGCAGCCAGTCGCAGGAAGCCGATCGTCATCGGCAGTACGGGATTCACTAATGAAGAGATGGAAGAAATTAAGACCTTAAGTCAATCCGTCCCCTGTGTATTGGCCCCCAATATGAGTGTCGGTGTAAACGTGATGTTCAAGGTGGTTGGAGATGTGGCCAGGGCATTGGGAGAAGGATTTGATATCGAGATCCTTGAGGTTCATCATAAGATGAAAAAAGATGCCCCCAGCGGCACGGCCATGAAACTGGCCCAAATCCTGGCCCAGGCCCGTTCTCAGGATTTGGAGAAAGTGGCGGTTTATGAACGGAAAGGGATTATCGGGGAAAGAAAGCCCGAAGAAATCGGTATTCAGACCTTCAGGGCCGGGGATATTATCGGCGAGCATACCGTCCTTTTCGGCGGTATGGGGGAGCGGATCGAAATCACCCACCAGGCCCACAGCCGCGATACCTTCGTCCGGGGGGCCCTCCGGGCAGCCCGCTGGATCATCGACCAAAAGAACGGGCTGTATGATATGCATGATGTGTTGGGATTTAAGAGCTAAAGATACCTGATGTAGGATTCAGGATCCATAATACAAGAAAGGGGACACCTATTTTTTGATTGTCGAATCTTCATCCTTCATCTTGAATCGTGTACCTTGTGTCGTGTATCAGGCATCCTGCAATAAAAAAGAAGTTGAAAAAAGGAGTTTTTTTTATGGATTGGATTCAACCGTCAGATCGTCTCAAACAACTCCCTCCGTATCTCTTTAAGGAGATTGACCGCCTCAAGGTCGAGGTTCAGTCTAAGGGTGTGGATATCATCGACCTGGGGGTGGGCGATCCGGATCTGCCTACCCCGGCCCATATTCTTAATCGAATGAACCAGGCCACCCTGGACCCCAAGAATCACCGCTATCCCTCATACTCTGGCATGAATGAATTTCTTAAGGTCGTGTCCTCCTGGTATCAGCGCCGTTTTGGAGTGACCCTGGACCCGGAAACGGAAGTGGTCACTTTGATCGGCTCCAAGGAAGGGATCGCCCATTTCCCCTTGGCCTTTTTGAATCCCGGGGATCTATCCCTGATCACCAGTCCCGGATATCCGGTTTATCATATCGGAACCTTGTTTTCCGGCGGACAATCTTATTTTCTGCCGCTCTTAAAAGAAAACCGGTTCTTACCGGACCTGTCACAAATCCCCAAGGAAGTGGCCGGCCGGGCAAAAATCCTGTTCCTCAATTATCCCAACAATCCTACTGCGGCTGTAGCTGACCGGGCATTTTTTGAACAGGCGGTCCGATTCGCCCAAGAAAACCAGGTGATCGTTGCCCACGATGCGGCTTATTCCGAGATCGCCTATGACGGTTATCGGCCCTTGAGTTTTATGGAGATTCCCGGGGCTAAAGAAGTGGGAATCGAATTCCATTCCCTGTCCAAGACCTATAACATGACCGGCTGGCGTATCGGCTTTGCCGTAGGCCATGCCCGTTTAATCGCCGGTTTGAGTCAAATTAAAAGCAATATTGATTCGGGTGCGGCCCAGGCCATTCAATGGGCCGGTATAGAGGCCCTGGAAGGATCTCAGGATTGTCTGACCGAGTTAAATGGCATCTATCAACAACGAAGAGACCTGATGGTGGCCGGTTTGAAAAAAATCGGCCTGGGGGTCGAAGCACCCAAGGCCACTTTTTATCTCTGGATTGAATGCCCCAAAGGATATACTTCAACACAAACCACCCTCCATCTTTTAGAGCGAACCGGCATTGTCACCACGCCGGGAAATGGTTTTGGAGATCCCGGTGAAGGATATTTCCGGATCTCCCTGACCGTTCCTGAAGAGCGACTTAAGGAGGCTGTGGTGCGATTAAGCAAGGCTGGTTTTTGATGGAAGGACATCAGGCCTTTATTGGACTGGGCTCCAACCAGGGAGATAAAAAAAAAATTGCTTGAACGCCCTTTCCAGGCTTCAAGCGATTCCAGGCCAGGAGATTATCCGGGTATCTTCCTGGTACTTCACCGAACCGGTGGGCATAGAGGATCCGGAATGGTTTATCAACGGGGTCGTCCTTTTGGACACCTCCCTTTTCCCGGAAATACTGCTGCAGCAAATGCTGGAGATAGAAACCGCCATGGGCAGAAAACGAACCGTCAAATGGGGCCCTCGGGTCATTGACCTGGATCTGTTGTGCTACGACCAGCTCATACTGAACAGCCCTGATTTAACCCTTCCTCATCCTTTTCTGGAAAAGAGAAGGTTTGTTCTGGAACCCATGGCAGAGATCGCCCCGGATTATTGCCATCCGGTTCTGCAAAAGACCGTGATTCAATTAAGGAACGAATTGGGAAACGAGGGACAATCTCTAATTAGGCTGCCAGATTAAAAATTTGGGAAAAAGGAAAATTTTGGTATACAATGTTATTTAGATGGATTATACTATTATTGGTTGGGTATTTGTTTTACCGGTTCTTTCGACGGTTTCTTTCATCACCGAAACTGCCGAAAAGGAAACCGCCGCAGGAAATTCAGGACGAGATGGTCCAGGATCCGGTCTGTACGGTCTATCTGCCTAAAAGGCAAGCCCTGATCCTGCATAGTTCAAATGGAATACATTATTATTTTTGTAGTCAAGAATGCCGGGAAAAATTTATTGAACAGGCAAAACAGCAGAGTTCTTCATAGCTGATCAGTTAATTTGAAAAGGAACCCCAATGAAATTTTTTATTGATACGGCCAATCTCAAAGAAATTCATGCCGCAGTGGCCTTGGGGCTGGTGGATGGCGTGACCACCAATCCTTCCCTTTTATCCAGGGAAAATGAGAAACCCCGTGAGTTGATCAAAAAAATATGCCTGCTGGTCGATGGACCGGTCAGTGCCGAGGTCATTTCCGAAAACGCCCCTGAAATGATCAAAGAAGCGCAATCCTTAGCCCGGATTCATAAAAATATTGCCGTAAAAATCCCCATGACCCCGGAAGGATTAAAGGCGGTCAAAAAACTTTCCGAATTAGGAATTCCAACCAATGTCACCTTGATTTTTTCTCCGGTTCAGGCCCTGCTGGCGGCCAAGGCCGGGGCCACCTACGTCAGCCCATTCGTAGGCCGTCTCGACGATATTTCTCAAGATGGAATGGAAATTGTCGACCAGATTGTGACTATTTTTAATAATTACGGCTTTGAAACGGAAATCATCGTGGCCTCCATTCGCCATCCGGTCCATGTACTGACCGCAGCCTTGATGGGGGCCGACATTGCGACCATACCCTACAAGGTCCTTTTGCAGTTGACCCAGCACCCTCTGACCGATATCGGTATTCAGAAATTTTTGGCGGACTGGAAAAAAATCCCGGGGAAAAAATAATCCATGCTTCGATTCCTCTTGACGAAAGACAAACCTTTAATCATCTTCTGGTTGCTGGCCCTTGGTATCCCATGGATTCCCACCGCCCCAAGGGCCGATATCTATCGTTATCAGGATGAAAACGGTGTGGTCCATTTTACCAACGCCCCCACCGACTCCAAATACCAGCTCTTTCTTAAAGAACAGCAAAAGAGCAGGACTTCGTTCCCTTCCAAGGGAAGCCCAAAAAGCCTTTTTTCAGCCATGTCCAATGTAAGCAATTATCCCCTGCTGGTCCCTCATATTGACGAGGCATCACAACAATATGGGATCGACCCCAAGCTCATTCAGGCCATTATTCATGTGGAATCCAATTTTGATCCCCAGGCCCTTTCTCCCAAGGGTGCCCAGGGGCTGATGCAGCTTATGCCCCAAACAGCCAGATATCTTCAGGTGTCGGATGCCTTCAGCCCAAAAGAAAATATAGACGGCGGCACCCGTTACTTGAGATACCTCATGGATATTTATAACCAGGATATCTCTCTGGCCCTGGCGGCTTATAATGCCGGTCCGGAGAAAGTCAATTTGTATAGAGGGATTCCTCCCTATCAGGAAACCAAAACCTACGTCCAAAAGGTGATGCAGCTTTATAACCGGCTCAGAAGCCCCCTCGTTTCAACCAGATAAAACAAGAGCCCTTGATGACTCAGGCCAAAACTTCGATTCATAATATACCGAATTATCTGACTTTATTAAGGATCATTTCCATACCCTTTATCTTGATCCCCCTGGAGTCGGGAAAAGCGAATTCATGTTTGTTGTCGGCTCTGATCTTTTCCATAGCTTTTTTTACGGATTGGTTGGACGGTTTCATCGCCCGAAAAAAAAATTTAATCACCAAGTTCGGAAAAATTTTTGACCCTCTGGCCGACAAGCTCCTTATCGGTAGTTCGTTAATCATGCTAATCGGATTAGATTGGGTTGAGGCCTGGATGGGGGTTTTAGTGATTGGAAGAGAAATTGCCGTAACCTGGCTACGTTCTATGCTGGCTGCCAAAGGCCATATCCTGGCTGCTTCCCGCTGGGGAAAATACAAAACCTTTTTTCAGGCCTTGGCCGTAATTCCCCTGATGATCCATTACCGTTATGGGCCGGTCGATTTTGGCTTCTGGGGTTTAATCCTGCTTTGGATCGCTTTGATTTTGACCATATGGTCTGGTCTTTTATATTTTTATCATTATTATTCGGTGTTGATGGACAAAGTTTCTCCCCTTTAATTTAATTGTATTATTTTTCCTTGACTTTGCAAATAAGACCGTTTTATCATTATACATTAGTTGTACAGAGTTTGTGGTGCGTGGAAAATGGCATTAACCAGGGGGGCTTTTTGTTGTTCTGGTTCTTTCCGGCCGGAAGCTGTTACAACTTAAATGATACGGTGGAAGGGAGGTGAGTTGTAATGGCCAAAGGCCAGGTCAAATGGTTCAGCGACCGCAAAGGATACGGGTTTATTTCCCAGGATGATGGAAGTGACGTGTTTGTTCATTTTTCAGCTATTAAAGGCGATGGATTTCGCACCTTACAGGAGGGAGAAAGAGTCGAATTTGAGGTAACCCAGGGTCCTAAAGGACTCCAGGCCGCCAACGTGATCAAAGCCGAGTAAGTTATTTTCTTAAAAAAAGGCTGTGGATTTTGGTTCAACCTAGTCCACAGCTTTTTTTTATTCTTCTCAGGACGTTGATTAAACCGATGCCTTCAGGCTGTTGGCAAAACGGGCGATGATCTCAAAATAGACCTGGCCGCAGATGAATACAATATCGTTATGACCCGCCCCGGGGATGACAATCCTTTCTTTCCGATCGGCTCCTGAATTTTTCAACAAGACATCGGATTCATTCAGGGGAATTATTTCATCAAACAGGGCATGAATAATAAAGGTCGGCTTGGTGATCAGTGAAATTTTTTGGTAGTTTCGAAAGCCGTCCTCTTCATGAAGTCCCAACCGTTCAACCGGTATCCCAACCAATTCGAGCAGAGGAAGGGAGTAGGCAAAGCCGCTTTCGATAATCAACCCGTCTATCTTCTCCATTCGCTTTGAAACAATATCAATGGCCGGGGCGCTCCCCAAAGACCGCCCCATGACTAAAAATGGGCCGTTGCGTCCCTTCTCCCGAACCAGATTATAAACCAGATCGAATATGGTCAAGGCATCGGTCAGAATGGTGCCCACCGAGGGAGTTCCCTGGCTTTTCCCGTATCCCCGGAAATCCATGGCCAATAAATTTAACCCTAATTGCTGATAAAAGAAGCCGGCGTCATCGTAGTCGGAGGCGATTTCACCATTACCGTGAAAAAACAACAGATGGGGACCATTGGGATCGGATAGATAAAACCTGGCGCCGATCCGGATTTCCGGTTCCACCGGGAAAAGGTGGTCTTCCGCCCCAGCCGGAGCAGAAATACCGGTATCCGGACGTGGATAGAAGATTAAAGAATTGATTTCCGGCCGGTCGAAGGCCGAAAAAGAATTGGATGTATCGGTCATGCCTTCTCCTTAATTTTAAAAATTCCTTTTCAGTCTGCTGCAAGGGGTTGGAAAATGTCAAGCGGCTTTTAAAAAAAACTTGACAGGCCGATAAGGGCATGATTAGTTTTTTCATCTTCACAGCAAGGAGAATGGGCAATGCGCATGAATGGTCGAAAACCCGACGAATTACGTCCGGTCCGCATCATCCGAAATTTCATCAAACACGCCGAGGGTTCGGTTCTGATCCAACTGGGAGAAACTAGGGTGATCTGCACGGCCACTCTGGAGGACAAGGTCCCCCCATTCTTGAGAAATCAAGGCCGGGGCTGGATCACGGCCGAATACGCTATGCTTCCCAGGTCCACCAAAACCCGATCCACCCGGGAATCCACCCAAGGCCGGGTTGGAGGCCGAACCCATGAGATCCAACGTCTGATCGGTCGTTCTTTGCGAGCTGTGATGGACCTGAGTTTAATCGGAGAGCGGACCTTCTGGATCGATTGTGATGTGATTCAGGCCGACGGCGGAACCCGGACAGCCTCTATTACCGGGGCCTACGTGGCCCTGGTTGATGCAGTCGAGTGCCTTCGAAAAGAAGTCTCCATTCCCCGGCATCCCATTATCGATTCCGTGGCCGCGATCAGTATCGGGGTGGTTGACGGTCAAACCTTTTTGGATCTGAATTATGAAGAGGATTCTAAGGCGGAAGTGGACTGTAATTTTGTCATGACCGGCCGCGGCCGCTTCATCGAGATCCAGGGAACGGCCGAAGGGCAGCCGTTTTCCAAAGAGTCCTTTGAAAAGATGATGGTCATGGCCGCCCAGGGGATCGATAAACTAACCGCGATTCAACATCAAGTGCTCAATCCATGATCCTGGTCCTGGCCACCCGCAATAATGGGAAACTCAGAGAAATAGGGACCTCTCTGAATATCCCTTCCCTGACCTACAAATCGTTAAACGATTTCCCGGATCTCCCGGAAATTATTGAGGACGGTTCTTCTTTTCAGAAAAATGCTTTCAAAAAGGCCCGTACGGTTTCCAATAGCCTGAATTTACCGGTGCTGGCCGACGATTCGGGATTGAACGTCGATTGCTTGAAAGGGGCACCAGGGATATATTCCGCCCGGTTTGCCGGTCCAAAGGCCACGGATCAGGAGAACTACCAAAAACTCCTTTCCTTGCTACAGGGGGTTCCGGAAGAAAAACGGACGGCCCGTTTTGTTTGTGTGTTGGTTTTTTGTGAGCCTTTCGGCCGCTGGTTTCAAACCGAAGGGGTTTGGGAAGGCCTTATCGCCCAGGCCCCAAAAGGCGATCAGGGTTTTGGTTATGACCCTATCTTTTATTTGCCGGAGCTTCAAAAAACCGTGGCCCAACTTTCCTTGGAGACCAAGAGTCGAATCAGCCACCGTTCCAAGGCCCTGGAGAAGATGCGGCCCTTTATCATGTCTTTTTTCAAGGGGACTGGTTAAAACCGATACAGGATGCTGGATGCTGGATATGAATACCGGATCAGCAATTGTTTTTATCCAGAATCCAGGATCGTTTTTTGTTTTTATCCAGTATCCAGCATCCATCATCATGCATCCTGTATTCATTTTCTTCCCCTTGTCTTTAGACCAGATTTATGGTAAAAAAGCAGTGTCGGGGCGTAGCGCAGCCTGGATAGCGCACCTGCCTTGGGCGCAGGGGGTCGGAGGTTCAAATCCTCTCGCCCCGACCATCCCAATCAACAATAAATCTCAATGAACCCAAGGTTCCCCTTGAGGAAAATCCATCTTCTAATTTTTTTATCTTTCATCGTTGGAGTCCTTTGGGCCTCTTCTTCCGGATATGCTTTTAAGAATCCTAATATCGAGCTGAAACAGGTTCGAATCATCGGGCTGGATCAGTCGGCCGTCGCTCTGGAAGGGGTTCTTGAGATCTTCAATCCCAATGACATGGGCAGTCGGTTTTCGGGTTATCAATATCAATTGGACGTGGAAGGTCAACGACTGATGACCGGAGAATCAGACCGCTCTTTTGAAATCCCGGCTCAAAAAACCGTCTCCATCACCATTCCTGCCGCCGTTCAGCTCAACGACCTTCTGACCCTGGGTAAAAAAAATCTCTTAAACAAGGATCTGATTTACGTTATTTCCGGCACTGCCTTTTTAGATTCCTGGTTAGGGAAGATCCCTCTTCCTTTTTCTTATCAGGACACCTTTAATCTCTCAGATCTTCTAAGAGAAAAAACCCGCCAATTTCTGCAGGACTTTTAAGATGGAAAACGGTTTCAATTCCCAAACCACAACCCAGGTAGCCAAATCAGCCGGATCAGTCGGGATTGCCGTCTTTTCCAGCCGTATTTTGGGCCTGATCCGCGAGCAGGTCATGGCCGTATTATTCGGAGCCGGATATTATATGGACGCCTTTGTAGTGGCCTTCCGTATCCCCAATCTCCTGCGCGACCTGTTTGCCGAAGGGGCTTTATCAGCCGCCTTTGTAACGGTCTTCACGGATTATGATCAGAAAAAAGGGTCGGAGGCCACCTGGCGTCTGGCCAATAACGTCCTTCTCACCTTGACCTTGCTCCTTTCCCTCATCACCATCCTGGGTATGATTTTTTCCGAAGAAATCATCCGGGTCATGGCCCCGGACTTTGGGCGGGTTCAAGGCAAGATCGCCTTGACCCAGCTTTTGACCAATATCATGTTCCCCTTCCTGATCTTGATTTCCGTGGCCGCGGTGATTATGGGGATACTGAACACCAAGGGCCGTTTTTTCATTCCGGCCATGGCCTCCACCTTTTTTAATCTGGGTTCTATTGTCGGAGGAGTGCTTTGTGCCTGGTGGGCCCCGGCCTTTGGCCAACCGCCGATTGTGGGTATGGCGGTTGGGACCTTGATCGGAGGTTTCCTTCAATTGGCCGTCCAAATACCCTCCTTAAAAAGATCGGGATTTGAATGGCGGCCGCATATCAATCTCAAAGACAAAGGTTTGCGCCGGATCATGATCCTGATGATCCCGGCGGTGATTGGCCTTTCAGCCTCTCAGATCAATATCTTTATCAATACCAATTTTGCCGCCCGTTGTGCCCAGGGAAGTGTTTCCTGGCTCAATTATGCTTTCAGATTAATGCAGTTCCCTATCGGCCTTTTCGGGGTGGCCATTTCCATCGCCACCTTGCCGGTTATTTCCCGTCATGCCTCCCAGAAGAATATCAAGGCCTTGAAATCCACTTATATTTCCTCGCTGACCATGGCCTTTCTCCTGACCATCCCGGCCTCCTTCGGCCTGGCCTTTCTGGCCAAACCGATTATCCGCCTCATCTTTGAACACGGCCGTTTCAATGCCCAGGACACCGTCCATACTGCCGAAGCCCTGATCTATTATGCCGTCGGCCTGTTTGCCTACTCTTCCGTCAAGATCATCGTGCCGGTCTTTTACGCCCTCAAAGATACCAAGTTTCCGGTCATAGCCAGCTTTTTAACGGTGGCCTGTAATGTTGCCTTTGTTTCCTTGACATTGGATATCTTCCAGCACAAGGCCATTGCCTTTTCCACCTCGATAACCATGATTTTTAATTTTGTTTTTTTAAGTGTAGTGCTCTTTCGGAAGGTCGGGGGATATGATCTTAAGGCCCTCTTGAGATCATTTCTCAAGATCGTCCTGGCTTCTCTGATTATGGGGCTTTCAGCCTACTATCTTTACCAGGGCCTCGGCCTGATATTGAACCCTGTAGGGCTTTATAACCAGTTCATTGCTCTGGCCTTAGTGATCCTGACGGCCTTTCTGGTTTATTTTTTCTTGATTCGCTGGATGGGTATTCAGGAAATGGACGACGTTTTAAACAGTGTAAAAAAGCGGTTTTTCAAAACCCAAAATTAGCTTGACAATTTTCTGTAATCCATTAAAAAGAAGGGCAGGTGCCTGGGTGGCGGAACTGGTAGACGCAAGGGACTTAAAATCCCTCGGTCCTTGAGGCTGTACCGGTTCGATTCCGGTCCCAGGCACCAGTGTTTATGCGCCTTTCAGCCATTCCCAGGTTAGTTAAGCCAGTATTTAAGCACCTTCTAAACAATTTTCTTTATTTTTTTCCTTAAAATCTATCAGTTTCAGTCATCAATACTATCAACCCAAATAAGTTGTTTCAGACCCACCGTCCCCCTTCTCATGAATTGGCAACCTTAGCGGAAAACCAAAAAGGTTTATCGGGACTGTTGTTTGCTAAGGTTAATTAAAGATATGTCAATGAATAGTTTTTGAGGCAGGGGATTGGGGATAAAATAATTCTGTATATTTTTATTCTAGCATAAGATAGAATTTAGTCAATGTGGATAACTTTTAAGGGGAAGGTAATATCAAATGAGTACAATATTAAAATTGCCCTTAAGCAGTATCGAATATTATAAATGGCCTAATAATTGTTTGGTTTGTGGGAAAACAACAAATAAAAAATCCAAATTGAATATAGAACCTAAAGCAACTTACCATATTTTTTATTATCGGATTAATTACTATAATAAAATTATATTTTATCCACTCTGTTTGAAGCATAAAATTTTTAAAGGAATTTTAAAATTCTTAACTTTATTATCTTTTATTGGAATACTTTGCTTTGGGTTTTTGTCCTTAAATGCTTTTGTGGATGGTTATAATATTAATTTTTCCAGTCTACTCTTACTTATATTATCTATAAGCTTACTTATAGTCTCAAGAAAATATCAACCTATCAAATTAAAATTCAATAGGAACTACCCTACCTCAAATTTTGTCCCTATCATATTCCGAAATGACCAATACGCAAAAGAATTCTCAAAAGTTAATGGATTTTATGATGACCAACATTTCAAAGGTGAAATATGAAATTAATTTTTATGATCACTCCCCAAAGAGTTGGAATAATTTTCACCATAATTGGAACTTTCTTTCTTGCCTATTCATTGAAGAAGCCTAAAACTAAATATTCTGGAGATCCCCTAATGGAGAGAGCAGTTGAAATAAGCAGGAAAGAAGATGGGCATGTAGAGCCGACAGAAAATCTTATTAATAAAAAGCTATTCTGCGCCGGTTTGGGTTGTGTAGCGTTAGGCTCTCTTTTACAGTGGTAATCTTTTCAAACCGGCGGTAATCCTGCGGAAGAAAAGTGTTAGAAATAGAGTTTTATAGGGATAAATTGTCCTAAACTTTCCTATCTGCTTGTTTAATGAAATTAGTAAGTTAAAGTAATTTTAATAGTTTATAGGAATTGCTTTGAAAGGTCTTAAAATCCATCGGTCCTCGTGACTGTACCGGTTCGATTCCGGTCCCAGGCACCAGTAATTAATAATAAAAATTAATGTCTTAAAGAATTTACCGGCCTTAAGTCCCTTTTCTTTTTTTATCGACCTTGTAAAATTTACCCCCACTTTACCTTCACTTTTTTAAAAATAGGTGCTTAGTGAATACGTTATCAAGGAAAGAGAGGGCTTGGACTTGCTGTTATTTGAAAGGTGAACATCGAGGACTTCTTCCTTGTACTCTTCAAATCTCCATTTTTGAAAAATCAGAAGAGTATAAACGGTAATCAACGAAAAGGTATTTAAACTTTATCGATTTTATGGTAAAAATGGACTATAAATTTTAAAATAAATTTTCTGAGTTTTTTCGGTGATCCTCTAACTAAGGGGTTCCAATGGA
>JBEKPQ010000010.1:0-55244 GCA_049520575.1 Thermodesulfobacteriota bacterium
GGATGACCGTCAGTGGGAGGAAAACAGGCAACCCACCCGCTACGATCTCGATGACCTAACCCCTGACAATCCCTTGATGTTGTTTCGTGCCGACGGTCATACGGTTTGGGTTAACTCGTTAGCCCTGGAAAAAGCCGGTGTTACCAAAGACTCGCCCGATCCTCCGGGTGGAAAAATCGAAAGGGACCCGACAACCGGTGAACCCACAGGGATACTAAGGGAGGCCATAGGTGTTCTTAGAAAATTTATGCCCAGAAGTTCACGGGAAGATCTGAAATCAGCGGCCCTGGCTGCTCAACAAGAGGCCCTGAAGTCGGGGTTGACTGGAATTCACTCCAGCGAAATGCTTCCGCAGTTCGAAGCCCTGTCTGAGCTGGAAAAAGAAGGAAAGCTTAAAATCCGGATCTACCACCTGCTTCGTCCCCAAGACATCGATACCCTCTTGGAAAGGGCGATCAACCCCGGTGAAGGCAGTCCAAGGTTATGGGTAGGGCACATGAAATTGTTTGCCGACGGTTCCCTGGGTTCCAGTACAGCCCTGCTGCACGAACCTTACAGGGACGATCCCTCCAACTGCGGGTTGTCCACACTTCCTGTTGAATCGCTCCGGGATCAGATTCGCCTCATCTATGCCTGGGGAGGAGCCGCGGCCATCCATGCCATCGGGGATCGGGCCGTCACCAACTGCCTGACTGCTATTGCAGCAGCAAGAGAGATGGAAGGCATAAGACCCGGGGGGAAAAGGGATCGCCTCGAACATGTCCAGCTTCATCGATCCAAGGATCTGCCTCTGTTCCGGAGTTTGGAAGTGACGGCCTCGGTTCAGCCGGTGTTTACCGTTACGGATTGGCAGCAGGCGGAAGAAAAATGGGGGCACTCCCGTTGCCGTCAGGCCTATGCCTGGAAAACTTTCCGCCAGGCGGGCATTCCCGTTCAATTCGGTTCCGATGCGCCCTTTGATCACATCAATCCAATTCTCGGGCTTCAGGCGGCGGTGACCCGGCAGACCCCCAAAGGCGAACCGCCGGGGGGATGGTTCCCGGAGGAACGGCTTTCCCTGGAGGAAAGTATTGAAGGATTTACGCGGATTCCGGCCTGGACATCAGGCCGTGAAACCTCCCTGGGTTCCATCAGTCCCGGAAAGCGAGCCGATATGACCGTGTTCGAAAAGAATTTGTTTGAAGTCGCCCCTGGAGACTGGCCGTCGATCGGCGTGGAAATGACCATGATCGATGGAGAAATCGTTTACCAAAAATATTAAGGGTTTAGAATAGCCTTAGTTCGATGTAAAAATCAAGCATTCAGAATCCACGAGTAGAATTCAGAATAATAACGATTAATCGCTTGATTCTAAGTTTTTTTCATGATGAAACTATTATAAGACCTTTAACATGAAGCGTAAAAACACTTTATTACAGGTTGCTCAAAAAGGTTCAGATATAAGGCGCCAGAAATTCCGAGTAATGAGGCTTACATGGAAGTACGCTGCAATGACGAGGGATGATGGCAACGCAGTAGATGGGCCTTTTTCAGCCACCTGTTAAAAAGGAGGGCATCTTATGAATGAAGTAAAAGGAAATTTGGAAGACAAAGTCATCATCATCACCGGCGGGGGAACGGGCCTGGGGAGGTCCATGGCCTATCGTCTGGCCGAGGAGGGCGCAGATATCGTCGTTGCCGCCAGGCGTGTTCCGCCTCTTGAAGAAACCGCGGCTGGAGTCCGCGCGCGTGGCGGAAAAGCCTTGGTCGTCCCCACGGATGTCACCGATACGACCCAGGTCGACTGCCTGATTGAGAAAACACTGGTGGAAATGGGCAAAATCGATGTGCTCATCAACAACGCCGGCATCGTACGCGGCGAGCGGGCCAAATCCATGTGGGAAATTTCCGATCAGGACTGGCGCATTGGTATCGATGTCAATCTCTCCGGTGCTTTCTATTGCAGTCGCGCAGTCAGCAAATACTTCGCCGACCGCAAAAGCGGCAAAATCATTCTGTTGGCTTCTGGTGAAGGTTTCCGCGGACAGCGCAACAGCTTCATGTACAACACAGCCAAGGCCGGTGTCGTCAATCTCACCCGCGTCATGGCCTTGACCCTGGCCGAGTATAACGTTCGTGTCAACTGCATCGTGCCCGGCTTTGTGGACACTTATGATTCTCAGCCGCAGGATTACCAGAAAGTCATGGCCGAGAGACGCGCCACCAGAAAGTTGTTTGTTCCTGTGGGGCATTCAGGCAAGCCGGATGACATTAGCTACGTTGCCTTGTACCTCTGTTCGGACGCCTCGGATTATATCACCGGAGGGTGTTTTATCGCCGATGGTGGCGGGTTGGCAGGAGGATTTGCCACCACAGGCTATGCGCCTGTAGTCTCTTTAAAGGAGGGTTTGTCATGACAGCGAAGGCATTTCAAATAAAAGACAAGGTAGCCCTGGTTGCCGGGGACAGTCAATTGTGGACAAAACCGGTGGCAGCGGCCTTGGCTGGCGCGGGTGCGGATATCGCCATCGCGGCGAAAAATTCGCCGATACTTACCGAGGCTGTAGAAGCTGTTCGCAAAACCGGCAGAAAAGCCATCGCCATCGCCACTGATGTCACTAAAGCTGCACAGGTGCGGAACGTAGTTCATCAGGTTATCGCCGAATACGGACGTATCGATATCCTGGTCAATGCCGGGGACATCCATTTCTTCCGGCCCTTTGTGAAGATTAAGAGCGCCGAATGGAACAAAGTAATGGATTATAATTTCAAGTCCGCTCTGAACTTCTGCCGCATTGCCGGCAAACAGATGTTGAAGCAGAAAAACGGCCGGATTATCAACATCGTCTCTGGTCTGGCTGAGCGCGGGATAGCCAACGGCACGGCCTACTGCGTGGCCATGGGTGGTGTGCTCCAAATGACCAGGGCCCTGGCTCTGGAATGGGCTTTGAAGGGTATTACGGTCAATGCCATTGGCACGGGGTGGTTCACCGAATCCGGCCAGCCGATTGACGAGACCCTGGCCCGGTACATTCCGGTGAAACGCTACGGCCAACCGGAAGAAATCGGTTCGCTGGTTGTTTATCTATCGTCGGATGTGACGGAGTTCACCACCGGACAGTTCATGTATGTTGATGGCGGCCTCATGGCCCATGCATAGCTGGCATACAGCTTTGGCGAAGTCAATGGATCGGATCTTCGATGGACTTATTTGCAAACCCCAGGCAACCTAAATGTTGCAAAAGTCGAGAAGCCCCGGATCTGTAACACCCTCGACTTTTATTCACCTTGAAAAAAATAGGACCTATTATTCTTTAGGAATGGTGGAATAAAAGCATGAATCCATTACTGCCTTGGTGCGATAGGGAACGACGGCCTGATATCTTTTATCCCTGTTCATTTCTATGAATGCTTCGATAGCGCGGTATTCATAGAGAGCAATCTCATCCCATTGCTTATTGCATTGACTGGTTTATTTCTCCGGTAATTATATATGTCAAAATCCCCTGTTCTCTTTTGTCAAACCGGCGAAAGCCGGTGTCCATTATAGATCTGGTTCCGAATCAAGTCCGGAATGACACCGATTGGTTCGTTTATTTGCTGAGGTGATAATATCCTTAATTAAAACAATGCCCCGCCCTTGCCGAAATTCGGCATTGTTAAGCGATTAAACCGCTGTCTTTTTGATAAAGTCCACAATCACTGAGGCGAATTCCTCACCCTTGTCTTCTTGCAGGAAATGTCCGGCCCCTTTAATAGTTGTATGCGGTTGGCCCTTGGCGCCCGGAACCCGTTTTTGAAAAATACGCTCACCTCCGCGTGTTATCGGATCGCCGTCACTGAAGGCGGTCAGGAACGGTTTTTTGAAGGCGGAAAGGACGTTCCAGGCCTGACGATTGGCCGGGGCCGCCGGGTCGTCCGGTCTTGTCGGCACCAGGGAGGGGAAAATACGAGCCCCTTCCTTATAGGATTCGTCGGGAAAAGGCGCATTGTATGCAGCGACGATGTCATCGAAAAGGGGTATTTGGCATGCCCCCTTGATGATGTTACCTACGTCGAATGTCGGCGATTCCTTAGAGAAGTTCTGCCACTGTATAAACACATCGGAAATCGGACCGTCTCCGGTCGGCAACCCTGTATTGGCGACAACGGCCCTGTCGAATAGATCAGGATTTGCCGTTAAAAGCCTAAGCCCGATAAGCCCGCCCCAGTCCTGGCAGACAAGCGTGATGTCTTTGAGCTTGATCTGATCCATCCATAACCCCATCCAGTCCACATGGCGCTGATAGATGTAATCCTGACGGCTGGCCGGTTTGTCGGACCTGCCAAAGCCGACCAGATCCGGTGCAACCGCTCTATGACCTGCCTTTACAATAATCGGAATCATCTTTCGGTAAAGGAAAGCCCATGTGGGCTCGCCGTGCATGAGCAAGACAACGTCGGCATCCTTGCGACCTTCGTCCAAATAATGTATTCTCAGCATCCCTCCTTCTCCGTCAGGGATTTCCTCATAATGCGGTTCGAATGGATATCCGGGTAAATTGGTAAATCGCTCGTCTGGTGTTCTCAGTATTTTCATGGTGTAGGCCTTTCTAGGTCATAAGATAGGGTTCAAGCTGTGAATATTTTTTCCAGATAGGGATCGGTTAAAACTTCCGGAAATATTTATCTTTAAAATGTTCAAGGGGTTCGGTGTAATTCCATTCGTTGGTCAGCGAGCGCATTCCCCGTCACGCCACGGGCGTGACTGCGTGAGTTAGCGTGCGAACACCAAAAAATAGACAATGCCCTTGCATGGAAGATTCCCTGCACCTGGTGCAGAGAGCTTCAATTACAAGCTCACAAGCTCAGCCCGCCGTCGAGATAAAGGGTTTGACCGGTCATATAGTCGGAAGCTGAAGAGGCCAGATAGAGGGCCAACAGACCTACTTCCCGCAATCGGCCGGCCCTGCCCACAGGAGTCATTTTAGCAATGTATGCGGCCATTGTTTTAGCTGCTTCTTCACTGGCTACATTCAGCAGTTCGGGGAAAAACCCGGGAGCGATCGAGTTGATCTGGATATTATATGGGGCCCATTCCAGGGCCTGGGCGCGGGTAAATCCAACGACAGCGGATTTGGCTAGGGTGTAAAGAACGATTTCCTTCCCGCCTTTTCCAGCGGTGAACGAGGAAATATTAATGATTTTGCCGCTTCGGCGTTCGAGCATATGCGGCCCAATGGCCCGAGTGCAGAGGATGGCGCCCATAAGGTTGAGATCCAGTATCTTCTTTATATCGGCATCCGAGGCGGTTTCCCCCTTTTTATCCGGCAGTTTCACCAGCGGTTTCCGAATCGCATCCCCCAGGTTGTTGACCAGGACGTCAATACGTCCGAACTCCTTCAACACCGTATCTATTGCCCGTTGGACTTCATCGGATTTAGTCACATCGGCCAAAATCGGCAATACCCTCCGTCCGCTTGCTTGGGCAATATCTCCGGCAGTCTTTATGACATAGCGGTCGGTAAGGGCATTGATGGCGATATCGGCCCCGGCTTCGGCCAGAACCTGGGCTATCCCCTTACCGATGCCACGGCCAGCCCCGGTGATAAAAACAACCTTTCCTTCAATATCATATTCCTTCGGGAGCATTTGGAACCTTCATGGTTAAATGATTTGTTAATGGATATAAGTCGAAAGCCCAGTCAAAAAATATCCCTAAGACTTTCTCATCAGTTCAAAAATAGCCCCTCCGGGACCGCCTGCATCGAGGTAGGCAAAATTCCCCGGGTCTTGGATAAGAAGCTTGGCCCCTTTTTCGATCAGTTTTTTCGCTTCTAGGTCAACATTATCAACATAGAAACCTAAATGATGAAGCCCCTCTCCCCATTTGTCGAGAAATTTGGACTGAAAAATTCTTCCTTCCGTACATTGAACCAGTTCGATCTGCACCGGACCGACATAAGTAAAGGCCATTCTTATTTTCCATGGCCGCCCCTTGGCATCAGTGCCGCCGTTTTCTATGAAGGTCCAGGGTCCCATACCATACAGGGCCGACCATTTTTCAATGACCGCATCAATATCCTGAACAGCGTAACTGATTTGATCAACGGATTTTATTTGCATTTAGGCACCCCCCTTATGTGAAAGACTAGTAAAAAATCAATAAATCCAGTTTGAGTCATTCCAGCCTATTTCCTTTTTAATGAAAAGAATATAAAATAGGCATGATGAGGAATCAAGGAGAAAAAGCGAAAAGAGATAATGGGTGGTTGGCTGATCTCCAGGTTGATTCAGAGGCTGTGGGATTTTTTTTGGATAAACAGTGCGTCGATATAGGCCGTTACAGCCGACAACAGATTGGAGGTAAAAAATGCTTGGCGATATCTTAAAAAAAATTAGCCCTTCTCCTCATACCAAGATCGGAAGGCTGCCTGTCTACAGGTTGGTTATTGCCCTTTTATTCCTGCTGTCCTCGGCCTGCCAGCATCACCTGCCGCAGTTTACGGTTGAATCACTGCCCCTTCATGAAGCTCTTTTTATACGCAGCGAAGGCTGGACCGGCGGGGACGGTGTTTTCTCTGTTGGGCTTGACCCTAATCGGATTTTATGGCTCTTCGGCGACACGTTCATCGGTGAGGTGAAAGACGGGCGGCATATCAAAGCTGTTCTGGTCAACAACACCATCGCCGTGCAGACCGGAAAGGAACCGTCACAGTCCTACATTGGTTTTTTACACGGCCGTACAGCCAAGGGTACACCCGCGGCTTTCCTACAGCCGGCGGAAGGGGTTGGCTGGTTCTGGCCTTATCATGGTGTGCGGACCAAAGAAGGACTGTTTCTTTTCCTGATTCAGCTCGAACGCACGGACGGGCCGCCAGGCTTCGATTTCAAGCCTTTCGCCACCTGGCTGGGCATAGTCAACAACCCGGACGATACACCCGATCGCTGGCTCCTTCAACAACGGAAGCTTCCCTGGTCTAACGAAAACAGGTTATTCGGCTCTTCAGTCTTGCTTAAGGGGGAGGATTGCTATATCTTCGGCACCGTCGATGAAACCGCCGGGGAGGGGAGGCGAAAGCACTTGATCCTAGCCAGAGTGCCGGCGACCAGAATCATGGATTTCAATCAGTGGTGTTTCTATGCCAATGGGGGATGGGTGGCGGAGGTTGAGCGCGCCAGCCGCCTGGGCGAGAATGTGGCCAATGAATTCTCGGTCTCCTTTCAGCCGGCCATCAACCAATACCTGATGCTCTACACCCAGGATAGCTTTTCCGATCACATGGTCTTCCGTCTGGCTCCTGAGCCCCAAGGCCCGTGGGGCGATCCGATCCGGTTTTACCGATGTCCGGAGGCGGAGTGGGACCCATGCATTTTCTGTTATGCGGCCAAAGGGCATCCTGAGCTCTCAGGCTCTCCTGAAGAGCTCATCGTTACCTATACAACCAATTCAATGGACCCGACCTTGATTGAGTCGGATACGCGTTTCTATCACCCCAGGTTTTTACGGCTGCGATTCCAGAGTCCATAGAAAAGACGAAAAATATTAACTATAACTATTTGATATTTAATGATAATTTGAATTATTGGGGGGCCATTCGCTTTCCTGTTGTGTTTTAAAATTGTTGATTTTTAAAAAATACCTAATATCATCGTTCCGAATGAAACAAAGCAATAAAAATTTTATAACAAATTGATTTTATAATATTTATTTGTTTTTTTTCTTCCGCCATCATGGTCGGGGACTTAATCGTCTTCGGCCTGTTGATGGACTTTTTACGATTCCATCAAAATTAGATAATTTCTATTTTTCCAAGAGCTATGGTGAGTTATCTTTTGGATGGTAAGGTCTTTTCTTTGGAAAGTAGTATTTAATGATTATTATAATGTTCCACGTGGAACATTAAAAACCTTTTCAAAAAGGTTGTTTTGTGCAATAGTGGGGACCATTCTTGTTTTTAAGGTGGTTTAATGGGAAAAATCATTGCTGTGGTTAATCAAAAAGGAGGAGTGGGTAAAACTGCCACGGTCATTAATTTGGCTGCATCCTTGGCCCTTTTGGAGAAAAGGACCTTGGTTATCGACTTTGACCCTCAGGGGAATGCCACCAGCGGGGTTGGGGCCAATAAACAAGCATTTGAGTATTCCATCTATCACCTTTTGATTGATCAGCTCGAACCGGCAAGCCTGGTATTATCAACCGACATCCCCTTATTAAAAATAATTCCTTCCGATATGGACTTGGTCGGGGCGGATATTGAGCTGGTTCCTTTGCCCCAACGCGAACAGGTGCTCAAGAGAAAAATCGGGCCGTTAATTCCCGAATTCGATTATATTCTCTTAGACTGCCCTCCATCCTTGGGGTTGCTTACCATCAATGCCTTGACTGCGGCCCAGGCGATTATTGTTCCAACCCAATGCGAGTATTATGCCCTGGAGGGATTGGGCAAACTTCTTAATACCATTCAGATCGTTCAGGGAGGTTTGAACCCTTCGCTTTATGTGGAAGGAATTTTACTGACCATGTTTGATGTTCGGAATAACCTGTCTTACCAGGTGGAAAACGAGGTCCGGACCCATCTGAAAGAACTTGTTTTTAAAACCGTTATCCCGAGAAATGTTCGAATCAGCGAAAGCCCAAGCCATGGGCTGCCTGTCCTGCTCTATGATCCTCAATCCAAAGGTGCTCAAAGCTATATGGATTTAGCTGAAGAAATATTGGTAAGGGAGAAAAATGATGGAAGAAATAAGAATGCAACACATTAAAAAGAAAGGATTGGGACGGGGCCTGGGGGCTTTGATCCCATCCATAGAGACACCCAAACCAGAAAACCGGTCCTTTTTGTTTGTGGGCATAGAAGAGGTTCGACCCAATCCATTTCAGCCGCGCAAAAAAGTCAAGGATGCGGATATAGACCAATTAGCTGAATCCATTAAAGAAAAAGGAATAATCCAGCCCTTGTTGGTCAGGAAAGCCGTTGACGGGTATGAATTGATCGCCGGGGAAAGGAGATGGCGTGCGGCGCAGAAGGCTGGTGTGACCGAGATCCCTGTGTTGATCCGCGAGGCTGAGCCGACTGCCCAATTGGAACTGGCCTTGATAGAAAATATCCAAAGGCAGAACTTGAATGCCATGGAAGAGGCTGAAGCTTATCAGAGGCTGATCCAGGAATTTAATATTTCTCAAGAAG
This sequence comes from Thermodesulfobacteriota bacterium, assembly GCA_049520575.1. Lineage (GTDB taxonomy): Bacteria > Desulfobacterota > RBG-13-43-22 > RBG-13-43-22 > RBG-13-43-22 > RBG-13-43-22. Next base: position 9,150 of record JBEKPQ010000010.1, read on the forward strand.
ATGTCGGCCGCCGGGTAGGCAAAGATCGTTCTTCGATTGCTAATTTTTTACGTTTATTGAAATTGCCTTCCTGGATTCAGGAAAAGATTGCCGAAGGGGCGATATCTTTTGGACATGCCAAGTGTCTTTTAGGCCTGGAATCAGCCCAGGATCAAAATAAACTGGCCAAAGAGGTTGTCGAGAAAGGGATTTCGGTTAGAGAACTGGAAAGGATGATAAAAAAGAAAGGGGCGGTTCCAGCCAAAAAGGGCTCCAAGACCGTTCCCTTTGAAGAAGATTGGGTTAAAGAGATGGTCGGGAGATATAAGACCAGAATCAAACTGAAAAGGAAGAAGAAGGGCGGGTTATTGGAAATCCATTTTCATTCCGAAGAAGAATTGATCCGCATTGTCGATCTATTGATGTCGAGATAAGTCAATTTGTTAAAAAGTTGAGGCTTAAACATCCTATTGTGGATCCTAACCGCTTTTCCGTTACATAATTGGATAATGTTAAAATCTATTTAAAGAAAAATTGATATTTAATAGTAAATTAAGATATTTATCTATGTAAGGCGCTTGGTTATTTTCCTTTCTTTGCAGGGAATCCTCCCCACTTTCAAATACCGTTTGACCGTAATTACCCAGTCAGATAGATGGGCAGGGGTATCCTTGCTACTTACGAGGGCTATTCGGGGCTTGTTATGTAGGAATTAACAACCTCATGGTCTCTTTTTTGTCCTTAATAATCAGGCACTGTTGTCCCTAGTTCTTCGAACAAGCTCTAAGTTTAAATTAACTTAAAGGAAATAAGTTCGGAGTTGTGAGTTCGTAGATTATGGGATAAAGGAGGTGGGGTCCAATTGGTCAACAAGAGTCAAGAGCAGACTTGACCAGTTTTCTCTAATTGAGACTGACGAGGCATTAACAGAATTTATCTTGACTCATAGCGAGAAGTCAATCGAAACGCAAGGTAAGCAACAACGTCCTCATCTCCCATTTCCTTTTTTCTCCTTGACCACCCTTTCGACTTTTTTTATACTCTTTCAATCAACAAGCCTATCCTTCAGAATAGGAAGTCACCACCTTGCCCGAGACGCTTATGAATTTTTGAGGCTCGTCTTTGTCTTTGCATGGAGGGAATGATGATCCCCAGTGATCCGTATATAAAATTAAGAGAATATCTTGATCAGTTGCCGCTTGGATATCCGAAGACTGAGTCCGGCGTGGAGCTAAAAATTCTCAAAAAACTTTTTTCAGAGGCCGAGGCGGAACTGGCCGTTCTTTTAACCCCGTTTCCTGAAGAGGCCCGGCAAATTGCCGAGAGGAAGAGGATTGACTTGGAAGGATTGGAAGAAAAACTCGAATCCATGTCAAAAAAAGGGCTCATTTTCAGGATTCGCCGCCAGGGGAAAACGCTTTACAATACCGCCCCGTTTATGATCGGTTTGTATGAATATTCGGTGAAAAAAATGGACCGGGAATTGGCCGAATTTTGCCGGCAGTATTACGATGAGGCCTATCAGGATGAAATGGGGGCAAGCAATGTTCCCGGCTTTAAGGTCATTCCAGTCACCCAGAAAATTGATGCCGATTTGGTTCTTTTCCCCTTTGAAAAACTTAAGGCGGAAGTTCGGGCGGCTAGAAAGATAGCAGTGGCCGAATGCGTATGTCGAAAAGAGACTCGCCTTATGCAACACGGCTGTGACTATCCCCGAGAGACCTGTTTAAGCTTTGGGGTTGCCGCCGAATATTATATTGAAAACGGTATGGGCAGGGAAATCAAGGCCGATGAAGCCATCAAGATTCTCGAAGAAGCCGACCAGGCCGGGCTGGTTCATGCCGGGGCGAATACCGGACACCTTTCCAATATCTGCAACTGCTGCCCTTGCTGTTGCGCCTCGATGAAAGGGATGGTCATCAAGGGCCATAATAAAGAAAAATACATGAATGCCTTGTATGAGGCCATGGTCGATGGTGATGCCTGTGTGGCCTGTGAAGAGTGCAGTAATCGATGCCCGGTTAAGGCCATCACCGTTGAAGAAACCGCAGTAGTCAACCGGGATAAATGTTTGGGATGCGGTTTATGTGCCGGTGTTTGCCCGAGTGAGGCCATCCATTTGCATCTTAGAACAGACCGGCAGGAACTTTTTAAGAACACCTTTGAACTCGGCCTGGCCGTTTTAAAGGGGAAAAGAGGGGAAGTCAAGATAAAAAGGAACGAGGCATGAGGCGAGAGGCGTGAGGCAAGAAGCTGATGGGGCAAAAAATAGGTCCAAGGTTCAAGGCATAAGGAGCAAAGGGAAGAGAAAAAATTCAAATTTGAAATAACCGATCAAACATCCATCAAAAACATATGAAAAGGAAAATCAAATAATAAAAAGCGTTTTATTCAAACTCATTGATAAGAGAAGTGAGATTAGAAAAAAATTGGGGAAATTGCTATAATACTATTGCCAAACCCTAAACCTGTAAACCTAGTGTCGGTCGGTACTACTGCCTTAATTTTAATTGATTTGCCCCCCTTTTTTTGCTAATTATGGTTAGCATAATGAGTAGGCATAGTGACATTAAAAAAATATTAGCATCTCTAGGGAATTCTCACAAATTTACAGTTTCTCGAGGGATTCTTATTAACGGAGATTCTTTAGAAATATTAAAGAAATTTCCTGATCATTTAATATCTTTGATAATTACCGATCCTCCTTATCATACTACCAAGAAGAAAAATATTTATGGAGATACTACTTTTAAGGAGGATGAACAATACCTTGCTTGGATGTCAAAATATGCAAAAGAATGGGAAAGAATTTTAAGACCTAACGGCTCGTTATTTGTATTTTGTTCCCCCTCTATGGTAGGGCGTTTAGAATGTATGTTATCCTTACATTTTAACATCCTTTCTCAAATCGTATGGACAAAACCGAACGACCCAGGATTTGATGGCTGGAAGCAAAAAATGAATAAAGAGTCATTGAGACAGTGGTATGATCACTCAGAAAGGATAATATTTGCTGAACCAGCAATGGGTGGCAACCTACGACGTTCATATTTTGGTAATCTACTTAAAGAAAATAGACTAAAATCTGGTCTATCAACCCATAACTTAACTGAGATTATAGGAGCTTATGGAAAAGTAAATCATGGAGGGGCTGTGTCAAATTGGGAAGCAGGGCGAAATGTTCCCAGTGAAGAACAATATAATAAAATTAGAAAAGCACTTCTTGCAACTGGCAGGATTAAATCGATGCCAAATTATTTTGATGTAATCCGTCCTTTTTTTGTAAATAAATCAAAAGAATTTACTGATATATGGACTTTTCCAAATATTAGGCCGTATAAAGGAAAACATCCAGCAGAAAAACCTGTTGAACTTTTAGAACTTGCAATATTAGCTACTACCTTCCAAGATGATATCGTTCTTGATTGTTTTGCTGGGTCTGGTTCAACGGCCGTAGCTGCGCTGAAATTAGGTAGGTATTCTATTTCTGTTGAAATTGAAAAAAAATGGTCAGAGAAGATAGAAAAGCTTCTTGTTTTAATTGAGGATAATAAATATAACTATTTCCCAAATAACTATGATCAAAAATTCGCATCACCAACTCAATACCAACATGAGCTATTTACCAATGAGTAAACATTAAATCCGTTCTCAATATTGGTTTTTAATACCTTTTTCATCCATTTCAAAGTTTCGATTATTCCTGAGTCTTTTGTTACTACGTTGCAGTGGTGATGGCCCCATCCAATATTATATGGTTTATGATTATAAACCCCATACCTTAATTCGTTTATATGAAATAAGTTAATTTCTGTAACGGTCAAATCTGGAACTTCTCTTCCTTCTGCTTGTGCCATCCTATTAAAAAATCCCTTTCCCGATAATTTCTCAAGACAAAGAGGACAAATCGTTTCATTATCTTTATTAATTATTCTAACTCGTTTCAGTTTTTCATATTCGAGTAAACCAGCCTTAGAACCTATTTCAATAATTGCTTTCTTACGAAATAATGCATCGCTATATTTCATTCCATTTTGTGAAACAATCTCAATTGAATCACCACAAAGCCAATATATTGCCTCTAATTGAATTTTGCACTTTTCATTAGTTTTTGAACTTGCATATTCATAGAGACGAATACCAGCACCTTTCCCACTGGTTGTAGTGAAACCTTTAATTATTTTATTGCCGCCGATAGTTGCCGTTGTTGCGGGAACGCGTGCAACATAATTTCCTCCTAAAGGAGCATCCCTTTTTTTGCGGGTTTCCATTTTAATTTATCTGGATTGTACTTATCCCAAACTTGCCTGGTTTCATAAAACACAAGGCAGTTCCGACCTAATCGCAAATTGTATTTCTTTAGATTTTCTGAAATATTTAAATCCTCAAAATATTCTTCAGGGCTGATTAAAACAATAAAACCATTATCAAATTTAGATTCCCCATCAGGATAAGTAAATGCACCAGCCCAGTATTTGTATGGGATTAACACTTTGCTATACCTTGCCACTCTATTCTGATAAATAACATCATCATCAGCGCCACGAGTTTGCCCAGTCTTATAAATCTTTCTGCCAAGCAATTGGGGTAATTTTGGCATCTTTTTTTTCATTAGTTAAAAATCCAACAAGTTTTTGATAGAAATTTCGAGGGCACTAGCAATCCTATCAATATTTTCTAGAGTTATATTTTTTTCAGCACGCTCAATCATGCCAATATAAGTCCGATGGAGGCCAGCCCTCTCAGCAAGTTTTTCCTGGGAAAGATTCAGCTTTAATCTTTCTTCTCGGACCCGTTTGCCAAACTTTTTTAGAATAGATTCATCCATTTCGGCCAAATATATGGTTTTTCAAACAGAGCTTCTACATACTATAGTTAGCAATCGGCAAATTCATAGAATGCCTTTAAAAAGAAGTTGTCTGTGATCAGATAATTTTTATTGTTAATAATACAAGTGCGTTAAGAAATTTTTCTAACGGTGTCCTATCCTCAATTTAAAAGTAACTATTAAATAATATTTGACATTAACTTCAACCTATGGTTTAAATTAAGTTTATGTAAAATACGAGAGGATAATGGATTCATGAAAAGAACATTTCAACCCAGCAACCTGAAACGGTCCAGAACTCATGGATTTTTAGTCCGGATGAGCACTGCCGGCGGACGAAAGGTGATCAGCAGAAGGCGGGCCAAGGGAAGAAAAAGGCTTTCGGTCTAAAAGACAGGCCTATTCCCTTTCACATAGCGGATGAAACCTCTTTCTTTGACCAAAGAAGAAAGGATCCTGAAACGGAGCGATTTCATCCGTAAATCCTCAACCGTCAATAAAAGGGCCTTTCCCCATTTTTTAGTGATTATAAAGCCCAACCCTTTGGGCAAAACGCGTTTGGGTTTGACGGTCGGGAAAAACATAGGGGGAGCTGTCCAGCGGAATCGGATCAAGCGTCTTTTAAGAGAATTTTTCAGAAGGTCTAAAGATAAACTGCCCCCTTCCCGGGATATCATTATCATTGCTTTAAAAGGATCAGACCCATTAACGTATCATCAGGTTTTCGAAGAGTTAAACCCCCTGCTGGTTTGATGGGACTCGTGGCCCACGGCCTCCAGGGATTTTTTTTATTAGGGATACGGGTGTATCAAAAAGTCCTATCTCCCCTTTTTCCGTCTTCCTGCCGGTTTTACCCTTCCTGTTCTGAATATTCCTTTCAGGCTATTCAAACATACGGGTTAATCAAGGGATTGATTTTATCCTTTAAAAGAATAGGGCGGTGTCATCCCTTCTGTACAGGAGGGGAGGACCCTTTACCATAGGGGCGGTTCCCATCAGTTTTTGGAGTAGTTATGGAAAAAAATGCAATTATGGCTTTTGTTTTATCCATGGCGGTCTTTGCCGCCTATTTTCTCTTCTTCGCTCCTTCAGAGCCTAAAAAGCCTCCTCAGGAAAAACCGGCCAAAGAGGTTACGGCCCAAAAGGAATCCCCTTCTCCGGTCTCGCCCGCCCCGGCAGAGGTAATTTCAGCCCCTCCGGCGGTAAAAACGGCAACCCCTAGACAACCGGACAAGGATATCGCCGTCAAAACCGGACTGTTTGAGGCCGTTTTTTCAGAGCATGGCGGGTCTTTAAAAAGTTTCAAGTTGACTGCTTACAAGGAACTATTGGGTGGAAAAGACCCAAAAGAATTGATCCTGTCTGATCAGCCGGCAACTCTTCCCTTGCAAATGGAATGGATTAAAAATTCCCTGCCGGAAATCACCCAGGCTCGATTTATTGCCGACAAAACCTCTCTGAGTTTAAGTCCCAATCAGCCTAAGGGGACAGTGTCTTTTCGTTGGACCTCGAAACAGGGGTTTACCATCATTAAGACCTATTCCCTGTCCGACAATTCCTACCGGATCGATCTGGATATTCAGGTGATCAACAACACGAAGCAGCCCCTGGACGACAATCTGGCCCTTGTTTTGGAAAACCGGTTTCCTCCTCCAGCCAACAAATCCGCCGCCTTTAAAGGGACCTTGCGCTTCATAGACGGGAAATATAAAGAAACAGCAGTGGGGAAGGTCGAAAAAGAAGAAATCCTCACCGGAAAGATTCGATGGGGGGCCCTGGCCGATACCTATTTTATGGAGGCCATAGTTCCCCTGGAAGAGCAGCAGACCGCAAGCCTCAAGGTTTCCAAGCCGGAACCGGAATTATTGAAAATGGCCTTTGTGGCTTCACCCTGGACTTTGGCCCCCAAGGAAGAAAAAAGGATACGATATGCCCTGTATTTCGGGCCAAGAGACACCAGTATATTGCAACCGTTGGGACTGGAGTTGGAAAAAGCGGTCAATTTCGGCTTTTTTGATATCATTGCCAAACCGCTGTTATGGGTCCTTCGATTTTTTAACGGATTCCTGCATAATTACGGCTGGTCGATCATCATTTTGACCATCCTGGTCAAGATACTTTTCTGGCCCTTGACCCAGAAGAGTTACAAGTCCATGAAGGACATGCAAAAGCTTCAGCCCAAGATCGCCAAGTTAAGAGAAAAATATAAAGATAACAAGGAGAAGCTGAATCAGGAGACCATGGCCCTTTATAAGACCTACAAGGTCAACCCCATGGGCGGGTGTCTCCCGATGGTTATCCAGATCCCGGTCTTTTTTGCCCTTTATAGTTTATTGGGATATGCCATTGAACTTCGTCATGCCCCGTTTCTCTTATGGATCAACGATCTTTCAGCCCCGGACCGCTTATCGATCGGGGTTCAGATCCCTTATGTCGGCGACGGAATTCCGGTGTTGACTTTACTCATGGGGGCCTCGATGTTTATTCAGCAGAAAATGACCCCCACCGCGGGTGATCCGACCCAAGCCAAATTGATGCTTTTTATGCCGGTCATTTTTACTTTTATGTTTATTAATTTTGCAGCAGGCCTGGTTTTGTATTGGCTGGTCAATAATGTCCTTTCTATAGGACAACAATATTATATCAATAAATATGTCAGCTGAACAAAAGCGGAGGTGATGATCCATGGCATCCCTTGAAACAGAAGGAAAATCCATCGAAGAGGCTGTTGAGGCGGCGAGTAATCAATTGAACGTCCCCAAAGAAAGATTAGAAATTGAAGTCCTGAATTCCGGTTCTGGCGGAATCTTCGGCATCATGGGCTCCAAAAAGGTCAGGGTGCGGGCTACGGTCAAAGAAGAGAAAGCGGAGACTGTTTCCGAACCCCAATCCGTTTCCGCCTCGACGCTGGTTTTGGAATCTGAAGAAGCGATAGTTTCTGAAGCCGGAACCCTGACCCAGGACATCCTGAATCTGATGGGCGTTGAGGCCACCCTTCAGATCACCAAAGAAAAGGAAACCCTTCATATCAAGATTGAAGGAGATAAAAGCGGGCTCCTGATCGGACGAAGAGGGCAAAACCTGGATGCCTTACAATATTTAATCTCCAGGATCCTGAATCGAAAAGGCCCGGATAAAACCAAAGTCATTCTGGACAGCGGTGATTATCGAAGCCGACGGGAAGGCTATCTTAAGGATTTGGCCTTGAAGATGGCCGAAAAAGCCAAACAAACCGGAAAACCGGTGGTCATAAGCCCTTTACCTGCCCATGAGCGTCGTATTATTCATTTGACCCTGGAAAAAGATAAAAGTCTTAAGACCATCAGCCGGGGAGAAGGGCAATTAAAAAAGATGGTCATTTTTGCATCAAAAAAAGATCATCCTGAAGAACCCCTGGCCGAATCGGAAACATAATTCGTCTTTCCGTGTATTTCGTCTAATTCGTTGTTTAGTTAAACTAAATAGACCAAAAAGACGAGATAGACGAATAGGCTTTAAACCATTCATGTCTGATCAAGATACCATTGCCGCCATATCCACACCGGTAGGAATAGGGGGTATCGGAATCATCCGGATCAGTGGATCGCGGGCAATGGCCATTGCCCAAACACTCTTTCCTGCCGCTTCTTCCTGGGATGCCATCCCATCTCATCATCTCACCCTGGGAAACATCGTCGATCCGACCCGTGGGACCATTGTGGATCAGGTCTTGCTGACTTACATGAAAGCCCCAAGAACCTATACCCGGGAGGATGTGATTGAAATCAACTGCCACAGCGGACCTCTGGTATTAAAAAAAATTCTGGAACTGGTCTTGAAAGAAGGGGCCCGTCTGGCCGAACCGGGCGAGTTTACCCTGAGGGCTTTTTTAAATGGGCGTATTGACCTGACCCAGGCCGAAGGCATTATTGAACTGATTCAGGCCCAGACCGACCAGGCCCTGGAGAAGGCCAACAAACTGCTCCAGGGTGATTTACAGAAACTTTTAATTGGAATTCAAGAAGAACTCCTGACCTTATTGGCCCAGCTGGAGGCGGCCATTGATTTTCCTGAAGAGGAACTGGAGATTTTGGACCGCCCTGATTGGAATCGGCTTCTTCAAGACCGGGTTTTATCGCCTTTATCAGAGTTGATCCGGGCCTACGAAGAAGGGCGCCCTTTTCGAGAAGGCCTTTCTCTGGTCATCGTCGGCAAGCCGAATGTCGGGAAATCCAGCTTGTTGAATAAACTTTTAAAGGAAGAACGGGCCATCGTCACTTCCATCCCGGGAACGACCAGGGATACCATCGAGGAAACCATCCTGCTTAAAGGTCTGCCATTCCGTTTGGTGGATACCGCCGGAATTCGCCGGGCCCGTGATGAAGTGGAAGAAGCCGGCATTTTACGAACCCGGGAAAAGGTCAACGATGCCCACATTGTTTTGTTTTTGATCGACACCTCCATTGTCCTCGAAGAAGAAGACCGGGCCATATTTCAAGAAATCGGGGAGAAGCCGGTGATCGTCCTGCTCAATAAAATGGACCTTCCGACAGTGGTCTCCCTGGAGGAGGCTCAAAAGAATTTTCCCGCAGCGGTGACGCTTTCCATCTCCGCACGCTATGGTCAAGGGATTGAAACGCTCAAAGAAAAACTCCATGAACTCTTTCTTCAGACTCATTTCCCTGAGGCCCTGCCCGATCTCATTCCAACCCTCAGGCAAAAACAAATTTTCGAACGGATGATCGAATCCTTAAGCCGAGCTTATCAATTGAATGAAGAAAATTTGTCTCCTGAATTTATTGCCCTGGATCTTCAAAAAGCCCTGGAGGAATTGGGTACCTTGATCGGGACGACCACCAGCGAAGATGTCCTGGACCGGGTTTTCAGTCGGTTTTGTATTGGGAAATGACGACCGGATGCGAAATGCAGGATGCAAGACAAATAACTTTTGGGTTTGATGAACTTGTAAAAAGTTGTATTAGTCTTTGTTAGTCATTCCGGCGAGAGTCAAAATCCAAGAATATTTATTGCCTCTAAACCCCGGCGCCTGCCCCGGACCTGATCCGAGTTTCGCCAAGGTGAAGACCCTGGTGATTTGTTAGGATGCCCTTGAGAGAAAAATCTGACATCATACAAGACCTCGATCCGACAGAAGGCAAAAGGTTGCTCGAAAACGGGGCAGAAGCTCTGGGGATTTCTTTATCCCACCGACAGTTGGGGCAGTTTATAGACTACTTGATCCTGTTATGTAAATGGAACCAGCATATCAACCTGACCGGGCTTAGGTCCTGGCGGGAGATCATTATTAAACACTTTCTGGATTCTTTGACCACGTTACCTTATCTACCAGAAGAAGCAAGAATCTTGGACTTGGGCTCCGGGGCTGGTTTTCCGGGACTGCCGATCAAGATCGCCCGGCCAACCCAAAAGGTTACATTAATAGACGCCTCGGTTAAAAAAATCAGTTTTCTCAAAGAAGCGGCTCGTCATTTGAACCTGCGTCCTATCACCATCCATCGGGCCTTTTTAGGTAAGGGATCTCCTAATGGGTTCAAAACCGACCCATTCGATATCATCATCACCCGGGCTGTTGGAAAAATAACCGACCTTTTAACCGGGGTCTCTCCCTATTTGTCCTTCAGGGGGCAGTTAGTCTTGATGAAGGGCAGGCAGGGGGTTGAAGAGATTTCCACTCTAACGGCTGAAATCAAGGAAAAGGGATTTCGATTAGAAGAACCCATTGTTTTGACCCTGCCTTTTTTGGAACAGAAAAGGACTTTGCTCTTCTTGACCAAAGTTGAGGAAAGAAATCTTCAACTGCCTTGACAGAAAACATCGGGATCAAAAGGAGCCATCATTATGAAAATCTTTTTTCGGTCTTCGGATTTTAGAAAAAGGAATAGGCTTGTGATGCTTTTTTAAATAGGCCTCTAATTTTTTACGGAATAAGAAAGCGATCAAGACTGCTATAAGAGAAATTCCAATGACGATCCCCAGGACCCAGTAATTTTTTTCCCGGACCAAATGTCCCTCCATAGTCAGAAGAACTGTTCCTAAAAAACGTCCGGCGGTAGAAATGATTAGAAAGGTCTTCAGGTCCATATGGCCTAACCCCAAAATATAGCACAAATAATCTTTTGGAAAACCGGGAATCAGAAATAGTAGGAAGGCGATCCAGGTTCCCTGGTGGGCCATAAGATAGTCATAGCGCTGGAGGGTTTTATAACTGACGATCTGTTCCACCAGGGGTTGTCCGGCCCACCGTGCAAAAACAAAGGCCAGCCAAGACCCCACCCCTAAACCGATAGTGGAATAGAGAATGCCGAAAAAATTCCCATAAAGAAATCCACCTATAAATCCGGTGATCTCACCAGGGATAGGGGCAAAAAGGACTTGAAAAACCTGAAGGGCGATAAAAATAAGGGGCGACAGTCTCCCAAAGGATTTAATATAATCAGCCAACCGTTTCCGGTCTAATAAAGTCGGATAGATGTCGCTGTGATAAATCAGCAGGTAAAGGGCCAGACAAAAAAAAACTAAAAGAAGGGCACTGACCCCGATTGTTTTTTTCATAAACGGTTATACCCCTTTCCCGAGGTATAACCGTACCGTTTTTAACTGGGATGTGTCAAGAAGTTTGGAATCAATGGGCGGTCATTTCCGGAGAGACCGGAATTTCCTCATGGAAGAAAGGCGGGGCTGCCTCTTCTTCCTTTTCTTTGAATAAGGTCGCCGGATCTTCCACCACCAAGGCCGCTCTCAATACCTCATCCATGTGTTCCACGGGGATTATTTCCAGGGCCTTTAAAATCCGGGGTGGGATTTCTTTCAGATCTTTTTCATTTTCTTTGGGGATGATCACCGTCTTGACTTTGCCGCGATGGGCGGCAATAATCTTCTCTTTCAACCCGCCGATGGGTAAAACCCGCCCGCGCAGAGTGATTTCTCCGGTCATGGCCGTTTGCCTCTTGACCGGCTTTCGGAGCAGTGCGGAGACGATGGAAGTCGCTATCGTAATACCGGCCGACGGCCCGTCTTTGGGAGTGGCCCCCTCCGGGATATGGATATGAATATCCATTTTATTATAAAAGTTTCTCGGCAGGTTCAATCGTTCCGCCCGGGAACGAACATAACTTAAAGCCGCCTGGGCCGATTCCTGCATGACCTCGCCCAGGTGTCCGGAAATGATCAATTTGCCTTTCCCGGGCATCAGGACCACTTCCGTCAAAAGGAGTTCACCGCCCACTTCCGTCCAGGCCAAACCGGTTGTAATTCCAATCTCATCTTTTTCTTCGGTCTCACTATAGCGGAATTTAGGAACCCCCAAAAATTTCTGGACCACCTTGGAGGTAATCTCCATTCGGGTTTCTTTGCCCTGGCGAACGACTTCTTTGGCCACTTTACGGCACAAGTTGGCGATTTCCCGCTCCAGATTACGGACCCCGGATTCCCGGGTATATTGGCGGATTACGGTCAACAGGGCGTTGTCGGTAAAATGAATATTCTCGGCGGTCAAGCCGTTGGCTTCCTCCTGCTTTTTGATTAAAAACTGACGGGCGATCTGGAGTTTTTCAGGCTCGGTATATCCCGGTAGCCTAATGATCTCCATTCGATCCTGCAGAGGTAGGGGGATGGAATACAGGGTATTGGCCGTGGTGATAAAAAAGACCTCCGATAAGTCGTAATCCATATCCAGGTAATGATCACTAAAAGCAAAGTTCTGTTCCGGATCAAGGACCTCAAGCAAGGCGGCCGAAGGGTCGCCCCGGAAATCCGTACTCATCTTGTCTACTTCATCCAGGCAGAAGACCGGGTTATTGGATTTGACCTTTTTCAAGCATTGGATGATTTTGCCCGGCAAGGCCCCGATATAGGTCCGGCGATGTCCCCGAATTTCGGCCTCATCCCTGACCCCGCCCAGGGAGACCCGAATAAAGTTCCTCCCTGTGGCCCGGGCGATGGATTTGGCTACCGAGGTCTTCCCCACACCAGGAGGACCGACAAAACAAAGGATCGGCCCTTTTATTTTTTTGACCAGACTCTGAACGGCCAGATATTCCAGAATCCGCTCCTTGGGTTTTTCCAAACCATAATGATCTTCGTTGAGAATTTTTTCCGCAGCATCAATATCCAGTTTATCTTTTGTCCGATTATACCAAGGCAGGCCGATAATCCAGTCAATATAATTTCGGACCACCGTGGCTTCGGCGGACATGGGAGACATCATCTTCAGTTTCTTCAGTTCCGCTCGAACCTTGGTGGTTGCCTCTTTGGACATTCTTTTTTGTTTGATCTTTTTTTCTAATTCCTGGATCTCACTTTTGAAATCATCCTGCTCGCCCATCTCTTTCTGGATGGCCCGGATCTGCTCATTGAGGTAATAATCCTTTTGGGTCTTTTCCATTTGTTTTTTGACCCGGCCCTTAATGCGCTGCTCGATTTCCAGGATTTCCATCTCCCCGCGCATGATTTCATAGAGTTTCTCCAGCTTTCGGTTCACCTGGCTCAACTCCAAGAGTTCTTGTTTTTGTTCGAGTTTGGCGCTCAAATGGGGGGCAATGGAATCTACCAAACGGATCGGGTCTTCCAGTCCAATGACGCTGTGGACCAATTCCTGGGGAATCTTCTTGTTTAATTTCTGGTAGGCCTCAAAGGTTTGTTTGACTGTACGAACCAAGGCTTCCTGCTCAGATTGGTTTGGTAAGGTGTCCTGGATCTTTTCTACCTCAACGAGATAAAAGGCTCGATTGGGGAGATACCGTTGCACCTTGGCCCGAAACCGGCCTTCGATCAGAACCTTGACAGTCCCGTCAGGTAGACGGAGCATTTGCAGGATGCTGCCCGCGGTCCCAATTTGATAGAGATCCTCCTCCGAGGGTTCATCCACCTTGGCATTGCGTTGGGTTAATAAAAGGATATCCTTTTCCATAGACATACTGTATTCGAGAGCTTGAATGGATTTTTCCCGACCCACGAATAAGGGAGCTACCATACCTGGAAAAACAACAATATCTCTTAATGGGAGTACGGGGATTACCTGTTTTAGGCCCCCGCCTTCTCGACTTTCTTCTGTGTTTGAAAATAAGGCCATAGCAATTTGTTCCTTTACTTATAATATTCTTAAGGGAATGCTTTCCCCCAGTCCGTTCATTACGGACCGCAGAAATCTTCCATCTAAGTGTATTTTCGGTTTTGTTCGGTGTTTCTTTAATAAAAGATTCATCATGGAGTTCTCTTCTTTTGCTTTCCTGCCGGTGATTTAAAATCAGATCTTGTTTTTAGGCCGATTTCGCCTGATTTTCAAACAAAAGGATGGGGGATTCGTTATGAAGAATAACCTCTTCACTGACCACGCATTCCTGGACGTTTTTCATGGAAGGGATTTCAAACATGATATCCAGCATGGCCTTTTCCAGGATGGAACGAAGCCCCCGGGCCCCGGATTTCCTTTTCAGGGCTTCACGGGCCACGGCCTTGATGGCTCCATCGGTGAATTTCAAATCAACCCGTTGCATCTCAAACAATTTCTGATATTGCCTGACAATGGCATTTTTGGGCTCGGTCAGAATGCGAACCATGGCCTCTTCGCTTAATTCGTCCAGGGTGGCAATGACCGGCAAACGCCCTATAAATTCCGGGATCAGGCCGAAACGCAAAAGATCCTGAGGCTGGACCTGATCCAATATCTCGCCCAGCCGTTTCTTTTCCGATTGCTTGCGGATATCGGCCCCGAATCCCATGACCTTGGCCCCTCTTCTGGTCTGAATTATCTTATCCAATCCATTAAAGGCCCCGCCGCAGACAAACAGGATGTTCGTAGTGTCCACCTTGATAAATTCCTGTTGAGGATGCTTCCGGCCTCCTTTGGGGGGGACGCTGGCCAAGGTCCCTTCAATGATTTTCAACAAGGCTTGTTGTACCCCTTCGCCGGAGACGTCACGGGTGATAGAGGGGTTTTCCGACTTTCGGGCAATCTTATCGATTTCATCAATATAGACGATTCCCCGGCAGGCCCGCTCTACATCATAATCTGCCGCCTGCAGTAGATTGAGGATGATGTTTTCCACATCCTCTCCCACATACCCGGCTTCGGTCAAAGTCGTGGCGTCGGCTATGGTAAAAGGGACTTTCAAAATTTTAGCCAGGGTTTGGGCCAGCAGGGTTTTGCCCGAGCCGGTAGGTCCGATCAACAAGATATTGCTTTTCTGTAGTTCGACCCCTTGCAGATCGATCTTGTTATCGATCCGTCTGAAGTGGTTATGAACGGCCACGGAAAGTATTTTTTTAGCCTTTTCCTGTTCGATCACATAACCATCTAAAATTCCTTTAATATCAGCGGGCTTGGGTATTTTCTCACCAAGATGGGCTTCCTCTTTTTCGTATTCTTCGGCAATGATCTCATTGCACAGGCCGATGCATTCGTCACAGATATAAACCGATGGCCCGGCTATAAGTTTTTTTACTTCATCCTGACTTTTCCCACAAAAGGAACACAACAAGTCACTTCCTTTTCCTTTGCCGTCTCCTTTTTTGTTCATCAATTATTTCCTTCTGTCAAGGTTATCGGCTTTCAATATTCAACAGGCCGATAGCACGAATTGTTAATAGTGATTATTTCATTAACCCGGTAATTTCTTCCCTTTTGGCAATGACATTGTCGACAATGCCATACTCTTTCGCCTGTTTACCGGTCATATAAAAATCCCGGTCGGTGTCTTTCTCAATTTTATCATAGGACTGTCCGGTATGATCCACCAAAACCTGATTCAATTCTTCCCGGATCCTCAAGATTTCCCTGGCCTGGATACCCACATCCGTAGCCTGACCTTGGACCCCGCCTAAAGGCTGATGGATGAGAATTCTGGAGTGGGGCAAGGCATAACGCATCCCTTTGGTCCCCGCAGCCAACAATAAAGCGGCCATGCTGGAAGCCTGTCCCAGGCAGAGAGTGGAAATGTTGGGTTTTATGTATTGCATGGTGTCATAGATGGCCAGTCCGGAAGAAACAACACCGCCCGGGGAATTAATGTACATATGGATATCCTTATCCGGATCATCGCCTTCCAGAAAAAGGAGTTGGGCGATCATCAGGTTGGCCACATGGTCGTCAATGGGCTCCCCCAAAAAGACGATCCGGTCTTTCAGCAGGCGGGAATAGATATCAAAGGCCCGTTCGCCCCGGTTATCTTGTTCGACTACGATGGGTATTAAAGTCATTGTTAAATCCTTTTTATAGAATACAGAATTCAGGAGTCAGAATCCAGAATAACAATAAATGAAAATCAAATAATATGATCAGATCCTTTTTTCTCTGAATTCTTGAAGATAAAATAAGTTTAAGTTTTTATTATGTTTGTATCGTAGCATGCTCCTGAAGGAAATTCAAGGTCTTTTCCTCCAGAAGCTGCTGGCTCAATTCCGGAATTAACTTATTTTTATTATATATTTCTCGAACTATTTCTGTCGACTGATTAACCGACCGGGCAATACGCTGAAGCTCTTCATCGATTTCTTCCGGGCTGACGGTTAAAGATTCCAATTGGGCAATTTTCTCCAAGATCAATTTTTTTCGGGCCAATTTCTGGGCCGGGGGACGAAATTTTTCCATGAGGCCGGTAGGCTCAAGTCCGGCTTTTTCCCAGGAAAGTCCCTGACGGCTCAGGTCTTGTTCTATGCGCATCATCATCTGCCGGATCTCCCAATTGACCAAGGCCTCGGGGATCTCAAATTCAGCTTTGGAAATCAGACTGTCGGTCAAATCTTCTTTTAATTTCAATTCCACCTTGCGATTTTCCTCCTGTTCCAAATTTTCCCGGATCTTCTTTCTTAAATCTTCCAGGGAAGAAAAATCGCCCCCCAAATTTTGGGCAAATGAATCGTTCAGTTCTGGAAGATTTCCTTTCTTGATCTCCTTGAGAACAACCTGATAAAGGACCTTTTTACCGGCCAGGGATTTATTTCCATAGTCCGCCGGAAAATCAATCTCAAACTCTTTTTCTGCCCCTTTTGTTAGCCCTTCCAACTTGTTTTCAAACTCGGCATTGAAATACCCGGCCCCCACTTCCAAATCGAAGTTCTGGGCCGAGCCGCCCCACACTTCCTTGCCATCCATGAAGGACTTATAGTTAATAACCGCAAAATCCCCTTTTTTCAGGGGACGTTCCTCGCCAAGCGTAACCAGTTCACCATGACTTGTCTGGATGGCAGTAAGCCTTTTTTCAATATCTTCTTCGGTTATCTTGACCGCCTGACGTTTTACTTCCAAACCTTTATATTCTGAAATGGATATTTCAGGTTTAAGTTCAATGGTGGCCTTATAGGTAAAAGAGGCTTCTTTATCCAAAGGCGGATAATCCAATTCCGGCAAGGCGATCGGAACGAGCCCCGTTTCTTTTAGGGCTTCCGGGTAGGTGCGATTGATGATTTGTGAAACCGTTTCTTCTTCTATCTGAGGCCCGTAATATTTGACCAGGACGGTAACCGGGATCTTCCCCGGCCTGAATCCTTTAAGTTTTACTTTTTTGCTAAGATTTTTTACAGCCGATTCCCATGTGTTACTGATCTGTTCCTGTTCCACTTCAATATTGAGCTTTTTCTTGATCGGGGAAATATCTTCCAACTGTACCTTCATGGTTATTTATTCCTTACCTGTTTATTTCTTGGTGCGAGAGGGGGGATTTGAACCCCCACCCTGTTTCCAGGGCTGGATCCTAAGTCCAGTGCGTCTACCAATTCCGCCACTCTCGCCCTTCCTCTTAGGCGTGAGGAGGATTTTCAAGTCTTAAATATACTTACTCTTTCCCTTAAAGTCAAGGGTGCCACAATCCTTTGGTTGCACCGATTTTTTCTTGATGAATAAGGGCCATTTGTGGTCCTCTTCAAAAAGGACCTTCAGGAGAATAAATATGAATCCAGGCTTGATCCAATTAGGAGAAGGGGTTATTTAGGAAAAGAGTTTCCTCCCGATCCGGCCCGACAGAAATGATCCCTATGGGAACATTAATCAATTCTTCGATGCGCTTTAAATAGTTTTGTGTGGCTCGCGGCAGGTTTTCTTTTTTTCGGATTCCTTCGATGTTTTCGGACCAGCCTTCCCATTTTTCATAGATGGGACGGCAGGCTTCCAGGACCTTGATTTGTGCGGGCATACTGGTCAGGGTCTGATTCTTATAGGAATAGCCGGTGCAGATTTTTATTTTTTTCTGTCCGGTTAAAACATCCAGCTTAGTGATGGCCAATTGGGTCAGGCCGTTCAGCCGGGCAGAATCTTTTAGCATGACGGCATCCAACCAGCCGCAGCGTCTGGGCCTGCCGGTGGTTGCCCCGTATTCTCCGCCTTTCTCTCTAAGCGCCAAACCGACTTTATCGGTTAATTCCGTGGGAAAAGGTCCTCCTCCCACTCTTGTGGTGTAAGCCTTGACGATCCCGACCACCGATTGAATCCTTGTCGGTCCTATTCCGGCCCCTGGGCAGACACTGCCGGCCACCGGGTTGGATGAAGTCACATAAGGGTAGGTTCCATGATCGATATCCAGATGGGTCCCTTGAGCCCCCTCAAACAGAATATTTTTATTCCCGGCCAAGGCCTGATCAATCTTGATCGAAACGTCGGTTACATAAGGCCGTATGAATTCGGCCAACGGTAAAAAGGTTTTAACGATCTTTCTTGAATCGATGGGGAGAACTTTTAAAAACTGTTTAAAAATAAAATTCTTTTCCTTGAGGCTGGTTTTCACCTTCTCGGCAAAGAACTCCGGATCAAGTAAGTCGATAACCCGAATCCCAATGCGGGCTACCTTATCTTCATAACAAGGTCCGATCCCCCTTCCGGTGGTCCCTATAGAAGCGTTGCCTTTTTGAGCCTCCCGGGCCACGTCCAGATGTTTGTGAAAGGGCAGGATTAGCTGAGCCCTGGCACTTAAACCCAAATTTTTCGGACTGACAGGAATCCCCCGGTCTTGAAGGGCGAGGATTTCTTGATGCAGCACTTCCAGATCCACCACCACCCCGTTCCCGATCAGGTTTTGTTTCTCGGCATGAAGTATTCCCGAAGGAATCAAATGGAGGATGAATTTATCCTGACCGATCACTAGGGTGTGGCCGGCATTATTTCCTCCCTGGAAACGAACCACCACATCGGCATATTGGGTCAGAAGATCGACTATCTTTCCCTTCCCTTCATCGCCCCATTGGGTACCGACAACGATGACACAAGACATAATAAACTCCTTCTAACTGATTTGGGTTTATAGGGGGGTTTTATGCTACCGGTTGGAAAAAGTCAACCCATTAATAGATATGGATTATTCATGACTGCTTAAGGTGAGATTGGTATCTATTTACTTTTTTCGACCTTTGAGATCCTTGAACTCACAACACCTTTCTTCCTTTAATACCTCATGGCTCTCAAACGGGCGATGCGTTCTTCGATGGGCGGATGGGTTGAGAACAGGTTGAGCAGGCTGCTGCCCGACAGGGGATTGACGATAAACATGTGGGCCGTGGCCGGTTTCGGATCTTCCATGGGAATCTGTTTGGAAGCCGTTTCTAATTTTTCCAGGGCCCCAGCCAATCCCAGAGGGTTTCCTGAAAACTGTGCTCCGGAGGCATCGGCCTGATATTCCCGGGAACGGGAGATGGCCATCTGGATCAACATGGCGGCAATAGGGGCCACTATGATCATGACCAGAAGACCTATTATCCCCCCCCCGCCACCTCTTTCTTCAGAATCCCGACCTCCTCCGAACATGGTTGCAAAACTGGCCATTCTAGCCAGGATCATAATGGCCCCGGCCATGGTGGCGGCAATGGAACCTATAAGGATATCCCGGTGTTTGACATGGGCCAACTCATGGCCCAGGACCCCTTTAAGCTCCTGGCGGGAGAGGATACGCAGGATACCAGAGGTTACGGCCACCACGGCATGCTGCGGATTTCTTCCTGTGGCAAAGGCATTGGGTGAATCATCTTCTATTAGAAAGATCCTCGGTTTGGGAAGACCGGCATTCTGGGCCAATTCCATGACTAATTGATGGATTTCCGGATTATCTTGGGGGGCGATCTCCTGGGCGTGATACATGGCCAGGACGATCTTATCGGAAAACCAGTAGCTTCCTATGTTCATGATCACGGCCAAGAAAAAGGCCATGATCATCCCGCTTTGTCCTCCTACGGCCCCACCGATAAAAATGATCAAAACGGTCATCAGCCCCAATAGCAACGCTGTTTTCATCGTATTGGAAAACATAAACCTTAACTCCTTATTAAAACGAAAATAGGGTTCGATCCCGCCAGAGGCGGGACTTGACTCCTTATAATAATTTTCATATTTTGTGATGCCCGCCAGTGGCAGGTGGCCAGAAATTACTCCCTCACGCCTATTGCCTATTTTAGTATGGTACCTATCTTTAAACCCTTATCAAGCAAAACAGGCTGGTTATCCTTTCTTGAAAACGATCTCTCCTTTCTTGTCGGCATCCACGATAATTTTTTCCCCCTCCTTAAATTCACCTTCCAATAATTTCAAGGCTAGGGCGTCCTGGATGCGATGCTGTATAACCCGTTTCAAAGGCCGGGCCCCATAGATCGGGTCAAAGCCTTCGTGAGAGATTTGATCCCGGGCTCTATCGGTCAATTCAATATCAAGATGTTTTTCAGCCAGTCGTTTTTGAAGCAGATGGATCTGGATATCCACAATGGCCTTGATCTGTTGGAGATTAAGGCCATGGAAAATCACGATCTCATCTATCCGGTTTAAGAATTCGGGTTTGAAATGGGCCCGCAAGGCCTCCATCACCCTGCGGATCATTTCTTCCCGCTCCCGTTCAGTCAGGTCCTGAATGAACTGACTGCCGATATTGGAGGTCATGATAACCAAGGTGTTGGTAAAGTCCACGGTCCTTCCCTGTCCGTCAGTCATCCTTCCATCATCCAAAATCTGTAACAGGGCGTTAAAGACCTCGGGATGGGCCTTTTCGATCTCATCAAAAAGCACCACTGAATATGGCCGTCGGCGTACCGCTTCGGTCAAATAGCCTCCCTCTTCATAACCGACGTAACCCGGAGGGGCTCCGATCAAACGCGAGACCGAATGTTTCTCCATATATTCGGACATATCGACCCTAACCATGGCCTGTTCATCATCAAAGAGAAACTCGGCCAGGGCTTTGGCCAATTCGGTTTTGCCCACACCGGTCGGGCCCATGAAGATAAAAGACCCTATGGGACGATTGGGGTCCTGTAATCCGGAACGCGCCCGCCGCACGGCATTGGCCACTGCCCGGATGGCCTCTTCCTGGCCGATGACCCTGTCCTTGATCCGTTCCTCCATGGTGATTAGTTTCTGTTTTTCCCCTTCCATCATCCGGGCCACAGGAATTCCGGTCCATTTAGCCACCACTTCGGCGATATCCTCATCATCTACTTCCTCTTTCAACATCTTACGGTCCTGTTGCAGGGACTCCAATTTTTTATTTTCTTCCTCCAACTGTTTATTCATATTCAGGAGCAGCCCGTAACGGATTTCCGCCGCCCGGGTCAAATCCCCCTGCCTTTCGGCATTGCCGGCCTCGGTCTTTTTTTGTTCAATTTCTTCCTTGATCTGCCGGATCTTTTGAATGGCCTCTTTTTCCTTCTGCCAATGGGTCTTCATCTCAGCGCTTTGCCCTTTAAGTTCCCGCAAATCCTTTTCGATCTTACCCAATCGTTCTTTGGATGCCGGATCCACCTCTTTTTTCAGGGCCTCTTTCTCGATCTCCATTTGAAGGATCCTTCGTTCCAGTTCGTCGATCTCCTGGGGTAGGCTGTCGATCTCGATCCTCAGCTTGGATGCGGCTTCATCGATCAGGTCAATGGCCTTGTCCGGCAGAAAACGGTCGGTGATATAACGATGGGACAGGGTGGCCGCAGCCACAATGCCCGAATCCTTGATTCGCACACCATGATGGACTTCGTACTTCTCCTTCAGCCCCCTTAAGATGGCAATCGTATCTTCCACGGTGGGTTCCTTGACCAGGACCGGCTGAAACCGCCGCTCCAGGGCGGCATCTTTTTCCAAATACTTACGGTATTCATTGATGGTAGTGGCCCCGACACAACGCAATTCCCCCCGGGCCAAAGCCGGTTTGAGCATATTACCGGCATCCATGGCCCCTTCGGCCTTGCCGGCCCCCACCAAAGTATGGAGTTCATCAATAAACAGGATGATCTGCCCCTGGGACTCAGTCACTTCTTTCAGCACGGCCTTAAGACGATCCTCAAATTCCCCCCGGTATTTAGCCCCGGCGATCAAGGCCCCCATGTCCAGGGCCACTACACGTTTGTTTTTCAATCCCTCCGGAACGTCGCCGTGAACAATTCGCTGAGCCAATCCTTCGACAATAGCCGTCTTCCCCACCCCGGGTTCTCCGATCAGGACCGGGTTATTCTTGGTCCTCCGGGATAAGACCTGGATAATCCGGCGAACTTCGTCGTCCCGGCCGATAACCGGATCCAGTTTCCCTTCTCTGGCCAGGTCGGTCAGGTCCCGGGCAAATTTCTCCAGCGGGCGATATTTATCTTCCGGATTGGGATCGGTGACCCGTTGACTGCCCCTGATGTCCTTCAAGGATTTCAAGATATTTTCCCGGTTCACTCCCAAAGAAATGAGGGCTTGAGTCAAGGGATCACCCTTCTGATCCATGAGGGCAATCAGGATGTGCTCCATACTGACGTACTCATCCCGCATCTGGGAGGCTTCCTTGAAAGAGCCGTCCAAGACAGTATTGAGTCTGGGCGAGAGATAACTCTGTCCTTTGCCTGTACCTGAGATTTTCGGTACATGATCCAGTTGATTCTTCAGTATATTCTTAACCTGATTGGGATTTACCCCTAGCTTCTGAAGCAAGGGTAAGATAATATTGTCGGGTTGATTCAAAAGGGTGGTCAGCAGATGTTCGGGTTCGATCTGTTGATGTCCCATACCGTCGGCCATGGTCTGGGCTGATTGAATGGCCTCTTGAACCTTGATGGTGAATTTATCAAAACGCATGGTAACCTCCAAGTTTAGCCACCTGAATTTATTTCAAATAGACTTGTAGTCAATTTACCTTCAAAATTAACCATTTTACCCTTATTTGTCAAGAAGAGATGGGCCTGATCAATATGGAAAAACCATATGAAAAGGAGAAGATAGGGTCAGGGAGAATACCAGGGGATAAAGCAAGGGGACGGAAGGTTTCTTCTGAAGAAAATCAAGGTAATAAAAATAAAAGTGATAAATAATTGTAGTCTTTTGCAAAACATCGAATTGTCATTTTGGCGAAAGCCGGAAGCCAGTCTTTTAACTGTATCCTGGATACCGACTTTCGCCAGTTTGATATTCCGGTGGTTCCCCAAAAGAACAGGAAATATATTCCGACAATTTATTAATTTTTCCCCGGTTCCTCCGGCAACGAAGGCGCCAGATTGGTATCGTAAAAGGCAATCAAACGAGCATGCTGATAACGTTCATGCTCCTTTTTAGAAACCCCATTATTGATTCCATATAATTTCGGCAAATAACATGCCAAAAGGCAATTTCTTTAATTGTGTTGATATCATTATTAATATTTTTTTCTCCCTGATAAAAAGTGGATAAAACATCCTTGGTGTACGATTTTTCAGACAACAAAAACTCATTTCGCCGACACCATCTTTCATTTTATTGATAGACAATTAATATCGTCAATTTTTTTGCTATTTTTTTTTTATCTTGGTAATATCCGGGATAGTAGTACTAGATCCTCATGCCCGCTTGCCACGGGCACCACGAGACATGAAAAAGGAATTAAGGGGCCAAGGCTTGCGGCGAGTTCAGCCGCACGAATTCAAGTGAAAGGCCTGGAAGTTAAAACCCTTGAAACCTCGAATCCTGGAAACCTCGAACCCTTTTTTCTTTTTAAAATAAAAGGAGGCACCCATCCCGTGAAATTTATAGAAGCCTTGACCGCAGCTTGGCAAAAGAATGACTCCTTGCTATGCGTGGGCCTCGATTCTGACCTTGAGAAGATCCCAAATCATCTCCGAACAGCCAGGGCACCGCTTTTTGAGTTCAACCGGGCGATCATCGACAGTACCTCAGACCTCGTCTGTGCCTTCAAACCTCAGATGGCCTATTATGCCGCTTCGGGTTCGGAACACGATCTTGAACTGACCATCGCCTATATTCATGAGAACTACCCGGATATTCCTGTTATCCTAGACGCCAAGCGAGGGGATATTGGATCGACCGCAAAAATGTACGCTCGTGAGGTGTTTGATCGTTATGGAGCGGATGCGGTTACAGTTAATCCTTACCTGGGGGGGGATGCACTTGAACCGTTTCTCAACCGAAGCGATAAAGGGGTGATTATCCTTTGCCGGACATCCAATCCGGGAGCAACCGATATCCAGGATCTGGAAATAAAGGGGGAAAAACTCTATCGGGTCATCGCCAACAAGGCAGCTCATGAATGGAACCGAAACGGCAATGTTCTTCTGGTTGTTGGTGCAACCTATCCTCGGGAACTAAGGGAGATCAGATCCCTTGTAGGTAACATGCCTTTCCTTGTGCCCGGTATCGGGACTCAGGGCGGCGATATCGAGATGGCTGTGATCAATGGGAAGAATAGAGATGGGACCGGGATGATCATAAATTCCTCGCGAGCTGTAATCTATGCCGATGAAGGAAAAAGTTTTGCGAAAGCAGCTCGGGCAGTTGCCGTCCGGCTAAAAGATGAAATCAACCGGTATCGATAGTTGTAACATAAACCCTTTTAGCCAATTTTACATCCCTTAAGGGTATACAACTTGATTCCTTCCTCTTTTTCCATTATACTTCTTTTGTCGTTAGATAAGAGCAAGTCAATGGTTCGGATCAGAAAAAGCCAGAAAAGACCGTGAAACTGCAAAACGAACGTACCCCTCGGCAGAAAGAGACCCTGGGGCAAACAAAGAACTCGGAAGGAAACCCATTTCCCGGGGAGCACGGTCCGGTCCAAGAAGAAAATCAGCAGGACCGGAAGTTCCTGTTTAAAACTTTTCATGAAATGCGTAACCCACTGCATGCTATCATGGGATATACCAGCCTGGTCTTAAGGAAGACCAGGGATCAGATCCCCAAAAAACAGCAAGAGAACTTGGAAAAAGTCATACAGAGTGCCGAACGACTACGAGAACTAGTGGATAGGATGGTAGCTTTTTATCGGGAGAAATGAACCCTAGTCGGATCTGCAAGTATTTTTGACTCTGTTTAGCAAGATTCGCTAACCGGATTAAAAAAACAGGTAAACGGAGGGGCCGATAACCATGCCAGAACCCTTTCAGATCCTGATTGTAGAAGACGATCCTTTGGAAGCCGACCTTCTGTCCCAAGAATTGGCAGATCATGGGTATAAAACCCAATGGGCCGAAGACGGGGAAAAGGCATTACAACTTGTCCAAAAATCCTTGCCCGATCTGGTCTTGCTGGATATTATTCTGCCGAAACTGGACGGATTTGCGGTGGTCAAGCAAATCAAGACCGATGCCAAAACCCGTACTATCCCGGTTATCATGGTTACGGCCCTGGCTGATATGGATGAACGGGTGAAAGGACTGGATTCTGGCGCTGATGATTATATCACCAAGCCTTTTAAAACCTTTGAACTATTGGCCCGGGTGCGGTCGATGCTCCGAATCCGGAAGATGTATGTGGATCTGGCTTCTACACGGGCCAAATTGAAAGAATCCAAAGAGGAAAATATTTTCCTTAAAAAAGAGATCCAGGGGAAATATTCTTTTGAAAATATGATCGGCTGCAGTCCGGCCATAAAAAAGGCCTTTTATCTGATGGAAAAGGCCATTGAAAGCCCGGTAACCGTGCTGATCCAAGGGGAAACAGGAACCGGCAAGGAACTGGTGGCCCGTTCGATCCATTACAACAGCGTCCGAAAGGACAAGCCTTTTGTGGCCCAGAATTGTGCCGCCATGCCCGAGAGCCTTTTGGAGAGCGAACTCTTCGGTCACAAGAAGGGGGCCTTTACCGGAGCGGTGGCTGATAAAAAGGGCCTCTTTGAAATGGCCCACAAAGGGACCATCTTTTTAGATGAGGTGGGAGACACCCCCATGTCCTTACAAGTCCGACTTTTAAGGGTCCTGCAGGAGGGTGAAATTCGTCGCGTCGGAGAAGTGATCCCTATCAGAGTGGATGTTCGGGTAATCGCCGCCACGCATCATGATTTAAAGGCAGAGATTCAGGCCGGAAGATTCAGGGAAGACCTCTACTATCGAATTCAGGCCTTTCCCATACCCTTGCCGCCTTTACGGGAACGGGTTGGAGATATTCCCTTATTGGCAGAACATTTTTTAAAAAAATATTGTCAGCGGTTGGAAAAGCAATGTCAATTCAGCCCTGACAGCCTGACCTTGTTGGATAAATATTCCTTCCCAGGAAACATCCGGGAATTGGAAAATGAAATATTCCGGGCCTTGACCCTGGCCCCGGACCAAGGAACCATTACCCCGGATTTGTTTTCGGATTCCATTCGTTATGCAACCGGCATTCCTCTTAATGCTAAGGAAGGATCGGTTCAAGCCGTCACTGATCGTCTGGAAAGATCCCTGGTTCAAAAAGCCCTGGAAGAGGTTGGAGGCAATCGAACTCGGGCGGCTGAAAAATTGGGCTTGAGCCGCCGGGGATTGCTTAATAAGATCAGAAGATATGGATTAGAATAACAGGGTGATGAAAAGTACCCATCTACGGTGTTGTGCTTCTCTCATCGTCATTGCGGCGTACTATGATGTACGCCTCATTCCTCAAGGTTCGCACACCTTGCTTCCTGTCGGCTTTACGGTCGGCTATGCCGACCTAGAGAAGAGGCCTCCCCAGGAGGCCGGCGCCGATCTGAAAAAAGGCTTCCTGTCCGACTCCTTCCGGGAGTCTCCCCAAGAGATCGGCATAGCCGATCGACCGGAAGCCGGGACGGGTATTTTTGATCACTCTGTATTAATCGGGGTATTTTGAAAAAGGTTAAATTATTCATAATCTCATGTCAGGAATGTCAAATTAGCATTATTTTCAAGAATTGAAACTATTCAATTATGCCGAAATACCCCTGTGCGGGAATCATATTAGCCGGCGGATTGAGCCGCAGGATGGCCAGCCAAAACAAAGCCCTTCTTTCCTTGGGAGATCAGCCCATTATTGAAAGGCAGGTGGTCTTATTTCAGAAATTGTTCGATCAGGTAATCCTGGTCACTAATCAGCCTCTGGATTTTGTTTCCTGGGAATGCACGATCGTCAGCGATTTACTTTCGGTTCGAAGTTCGTTGACCGGGATTCATGCCGGCCTTTTTTACACCCGGCCGTCTCATGCCTTTATAACGGCCTGCGACATGCCTTTTTTGAAGACCGAGATGATCCGGCTTCTTGTTCAAGAACTGGAACCCAAGTGGGATGTGATTGTCCCCGTGACCCGAGAAGGGTATCAGCCTCTTTGTGCCGTTTACTCTAAAAGGTGTTTGAAGGTCATTGAAGAACAATTTAAAAAAGGGGATATGAAAATTTCCAAATTGTTTTCCAAAGTCAAAGTAAAAAAAATCGCCGAGGAAACATTAAGACAGATTGATCCTGACCTGATTTCTTTTTTCAATATAAACAACCAGACGGATCTGACTTTGTTCAAAAAAATGAGAAGTTCCTTTGCTGAAGGATATTCAAGCTCCGGGCTTTGATAGCCTTAAAGTCGTTAAGTCCAGTGAGCAGGGAGGGAACGGTCAGGGTCAGCCCGGGATTTTTCAACACCGAGAAAGAAATCAAATTCTTTCTGGAGGCGATCAGAAAAATCGTTAAAAAGGTCTGACTTAAAATAGTTATATAGGATTAATGATGCTCATCAAAGCTATCCTCCTCACGGTCTTCGCTTACCTGGTTGGTTCCATTTCAACCGGTGTGGTCTTGTCTAAAGTTTTCGGCAAAGGCAATCTTCAAAAGGAAGGCAGCAAAAATATCGGGGCCACCAATGTATCTCGCTTGATGGGATTGAAATGGGGTATCCTGACCTTGCTCGGTGATACACTAAAGGGAATGTTGGTCGTCTGGATAGGGTGGCTAGTCTTCGGAGGAGAAAACGCCCCGACCTTTTTCCTGGTTTGCCTCATGGCCCTGGCTGCCTTTTTGGGCCACCTTTTTCCTGTCTTTTTGCACTTTAAAGGAGGGAAGGGCGTGGCCACCGGCCTGGGAATATTTATCCTGCTGGGACCCCAAGCCATCCTGGTAGCCATTCTTGTTTTTGTTTTAGTCGTTTATTTGGGGAAATATGTTTCCCTTGGCTCTTTAGTTGCCGCCGGTTTATTACCTGTTTTATTGATTATTTTTAATTATAACCTGTATGCCGTTTGGCTGTCCGTCATCATTTTTGCCGCCATTATTTTCAATCATAAAGAAAATATCCTTCGTCTTATCAAGGGAGAAGAAAAAACTTGGCGTGGAAAGACAAGCCGGAAGTGAAGGCCTTATATCATAGGTGTTCCCAATATTTTTTTTCTCTTTTAGCCTTTTTTGAAGGTCTGAAAGCGTTCCCTTTTTTCTTTTTAGGCAGGTCCTCAGGATCCTCTTCTTTTAACGGCTTTTGATCCGAAGTCCATAGTTGTTCCTGAATTCTATGGGCAAACTCTTCGGAGCGAATCCATCCGGTTTTGAAAAAACGGCCATAGGAGCCCAATTCCTGATCCGATGTGACCACTAGGATTTTCCCGCCGTCTTTTTTCGCTATTCGCTTGATGATATCATCGGCAGTCTGCCCCTGGGAAGAATATAGGATTTTAATTCCCTTAAAGATATCCCTTCCTTCATTGATAGCATCCCCTTTGTCTCCGTCAAAAACCACGGTGATGGGGTTAGGGGTCGTTCGGCGGTATAAGGAGAGCCATTCCAACAATTTCTCCCGGCCTTGGGAAAAATCGGCTTTTTCCGCCCGGGACAAAGGTGGATAGTTCCGGATCAAATTATAACCGTCAATAAGGATATGAATTGGCATTCTTGAAATTTCTTTATCTCAGTATTTAGTCAACAGCTCCTCAACAATCCATACTGTTCCCAGACAATTCTGCTTTGGGAAAAAATATCCAGGACTTGGCCGATAGGTTGAAGCGCGAGTTGTGTCGGGCCAAATCGATTCGTCAAGTGCGCATTTCGAAGAAGGATGGCAGGTAAGGGAGATGCAGGTATTGACGTCCTAGAATGCTGATGGCTGATTAAGAGTATCCGAAAAAGGTTTTTTTTCGGATGCGCCGAGACAATATCAAAAATCACAAGACCGGTTAGGCCAGGCGCACCTTCTTGGCCTTAGATACAAATTCTTCCATCCTCTTCCTGACGGCTATCTTATCATACTTGCCCACGCTGGTTTTGGGGATATCATCCACAAAGGCGACATACACCGGAAGCATCCACTTGGTGATTTTCCCCTTATCCACACCCTCAGCCTGCAGGAAGGTGAGGATATCTTCCTCAACTTTATTCGAGCCCTGAGTCAGCTTCACCAGAGCCATTGGGATTTCCCCCCACTTCTCGTCGGGCACGCCCACGTAAGTCGCCTCCAGAACGAAATCGGCATTGCTTGTCAGGTTCTCGAGCAGGACCGTAGGCACCATCTCGGAACCGCTCCGGATAACATCGGTTATCCTATCGGCGATGATGATATAGCCGTCCTCGTCGATTTTGGCCGCATCACCGGTGTGAAACCAGCCGTCTTTCCAGGCGGCGGCCGTCTTCTCCGGGTCCTTATAATATTGTTCCATGATCCAATGGCCCCTCAAGATAATTTCACCGATGGTTTCGTTGTCGTGGGGTACGTCCTGGCCGTTGGCATCAACCACCCGGGCATCGATAGCTGGAATAAAAGGCAGGCCGGTCTTGACTAATACCTGGTCGATTTCCTCCTTGGGCCAATCCACCATGTCTCGTCTGATACTGGCGCCGATGGCGCCGGCCATGGTCTCAGTCATACCGTAGCCGGAGACGGCTCGCATTTGAGGAAATAACTTTTCCGCCTTAAGCTTTAAGCCCAGCGGCAAGGCACCCCCACCGATGGCCACAAAAAGCATACTGCTCAGATCCCATTGGTCGAGGTCTTTATACTCCAGCAGCATGGCCAGCATGGTCGGCACCATCATGGCTGCATTCACTTTCTCTTTCTGCACCAGCTCACAGAAAGATTCGGGGGTGAAACGACCGGGGAACACGATCTTGGAACACCCATAAACGTTGGCGAAAGGTGCTCCCCAGGCGTGGATGTGGAACAAGGGAACATTCATCATGGGTATCAACTGGTTGGGGCGTAGGGGATCGTCGGGCAGTCTGATCGCCGTGCCGAGCATGGCAATGGAATGTAAGCAATGCAGATAGATCTGTCGGTTGGTATACATGACCCCTTTGGGCAGGCCGGTGGTGCCGGTGGTGTAATAGAGCACGGCCTGGGTGTCCTCAGGCAAATCGGGCCAATCATAGGTTGTCGGTTGCCGCTTGATCAGTTCTTCGTATTCGTAAAGGGGCTCTATTCGGGTTTTCGGCAGTCCCGGTTTATCCGAAAGGTAAACGAATTTTTTTACTGAGGGCTTGATCCGATCATATAGAACTTCAACCAGCGGCAGGAGAAGATCGTCAAAGAAGATGATATGCTCCTCGGCATGGGTAATCGTATAGGCCATATGGTCCAGGGACAATCGGATATTGATGGGGTGAGAAACCGCGCCGGTGCAGATGGTTGCATAAATGATCTCCATGTGCCGATGATGATTAAGAGCCATAGTGGCTATTCTATCCCCTTCCTGCACCCCGAGTGCATTGAGCGCATGGGCCAGTTGACAGGTCCGTTCGTGCCACTCGCGCCAGGTGAAACGGAAATACTCGCCGGCGTCGTTTCTGTAGACCATGGCGATGTCGTCCGGACACAGAGATAATGGCCTTTTCATCAAGTTTTTCACCAGTAACGGGTAGTTCTTGCTGTACTCAGGATAGGTGGTCTTCTCTGCCATTGATTAGTTCTCCTCGCCTGGTTATTTATGAGATGGTCTTAAGTTCAAATTAGGGTTCTAGGATTCAAGGATTCCAGGTTTCAAGTGGTTTTACTTCCACGCCTCTCACTTGAATCCTTGACCCCATGACCCCTTGAATCCTTTTTCATGCCTCGTGGGGATCCACCGGGGCATGAGGGCTTAATATGGGTTGAAGTATAGTGAAAGGGGAACTTTTGTGTCAAGGCAAATTGACTAAAAAATGCCAAATTCAAACTCGAATGGCCTGTTCCATAGCTACCAGCAATTGTCCCAAGGTCTCTTCTTGTAGAGCGCAGACCGGGACGGCCTGATGGCGGGCACACTGGGTGTCGGCATATGCCCTGGAAACCAGATCTGCTTTGTTGAAAACCCTCACGATCGGGATCCGGGACAGTTCCAACTCGGCCAAAAGATTTTCCACCACCAGCATCTGTTCTTCAAACCGGGGATGACTGATATCAATGACATGCAACAAAAGGTCGGCCTCTTCCAATTCTTCCAGGGTGGCCCGAAAGGCGGTCAGCAGATCCTGGGGCAGGTTTTTGATAAAGCCCACGGTATCGGTTATGATCACTTCTCGATCTTTGGGAAACCTGAGCCGGCGGCTGGTTGGGTCCAGGGTGGCAAAAAAGAGGTCTTCAGCCTTCAGACGGCTGTGGGTCAGGGTGTTTAACAGGGTGGATTTTCCGGCGTTGGTATAGCCGACAATGGAAAACACCGGCAACCCTTTACGGTTTCTTTTTCCCCGTCGTTGTCTACGCTGAAACTTTATAGCTTCCAATTCTTTTTGGAGACGATGAATCTTATCCCGGACCCGGCGGCGGTCGATTTCCAGTCTGGTTTCTCCAGGGCCCCGGCCCCCGATCCCTCCGGTCAACCGAGACAAGGCATCATCCCGTCCGACCAGACGGGGCAGTATATATTTCAATTGGGCCATCTCCACCTGGAGTTTGCCTTCCCGGGTCCTGGCCCGCTGGGCAAAGATATCCAGGATCAATTGGGTGCGGTCAATCACTTTAAGATCTGTGAAATTGGTAAGAGATCTTACTTGAGACGGATTCAAATCCTGATCGAAGACCAACAAGGTGGCCCCGAGTTGGAGGGCCCGAATAGACAGTCTGCTTAAGCGGTCCTTGCCCATGAGGAATTTGGGGCTGATCTCTTTTCTGGATTGGATCGCCGTTTCCAGGACCCAAAGACCGGCCGAACGGGCCAGTTCCTCCAATTCTTGCATGGATTCCTGGACGGCCGTCCTGGGCCGGGTGGTCACACTGATCAGAATGGCCCGTTCTCCTTGGGGCTGAATTTTTTTAGAAACGATTTTTCTGCCCCATTCTTCCTCGAGGGAACGGACCAAACCTACGACGTCCACATGGGATTGCCCAACAGGTTCCGGGTCCAGGATCATCCATTGTCGGCCTTCCGGATTATTGGGCAGGAGGTGGGCCGTATATAGCCGCCCTGCCTGACCATTATTATTGATCGCGATGGCGGTTACCATATCCAGACGCAGCAAAGCCAAGTCCATCTTGTCTTCTTCGCTGATCGGCTCTCTTTTTAAATGGGTATGAACCAAACGAAGGCCCTTGAGCCGGCCGGCCGCAATCCGGAATTGAGACAGCGAGGGAATAACAATGGATTGGTCATCACCCAGGATCACGGTTTCGATCCCGCCTTTACGGTTGATTAACAGACCTATTTGACGATTGAGCTCAAAGGAAAGTTGGGCTAAAAAATTGGCCAATTCAGGAGAAACAATCTGGGAGGGATTTATCTGTCGGCGAAACAGGGATTGGAGTTTTTTTAAATGAAGGGCTTTGAGACCGAACGTGTGTCCAAAAATGCGGTTAATCCTCAACTCCTTTGGCAAAGGGTTCTTCGAAGTCCTGGGCCAGATCTTCAAACCTGGTGTATTCGGTAAAAAATTTCAGAGATACCGACCCGGTGGGACCGTTGCGATGCTTCCGGAGTAAAACTTCGGCGATTCCTTTATGCTTGGAATTTTCTTCGTACATTTCTTCACGATAAAGAAAACAAATCACATCGGCGTCCTGTTCAATGGCCCCCGATTCCCTGAGATCGGCCAGGACCGGCTTTTTGTCATCCCGGCCTTCAGGACGTCGATTGAGCTGAGACAAGGCAACAACCGGAAGATTCAATTCCTTGGCCAGGGCCTTTAACGACCTGGAAATTTCGGATATTTCCTGTTCCCTTCGTTCGCTCCCCTCTCTTCCCTTCATGAGCTGGAGATAATCCACCACAACCAAACCCAGACCTTTTTCGGATTTTAAACGTCGGGCCTTGGCCCGCATCTGTAAAACGGTCAACGTCGGAGAATCATCAATAAAGATCGGGGCCTCGGATAATTTCCCGGCGGCGGCGGTCAGCTTGGGCCATTCCCTTTCCCCGAAAAACCCGGTCCGGACTTTATTGGAATCCACCCAGGCCTCGCTGCACAGCAAACGCAAAACCAGTTGTTGCCTGGACATCTCCAAAGAAAAAACGACCACCGGTATTTCATGATCTACGGCGGCATTTCGGGCGATATTTAAGGCAAAGGCCGTTTTCCCCATACTGGGGCGGCCGGCGATAATGACCAGGTCGGAATTTTGGAAACCGGAGGTGAGCTTGTCCAACTGAGTAAACCCGCTGGGAACTCCGGTGACGATTTCTTTGCGGTCGAACAATTGTTCGAGGGCGCCCATACCTTCTTTAATCACGTCACGAAGGGGATAGACCAGTGGATTGATCTTGTCCTCTGAGATTTCGAAAATGGATTTTTCGGCTTCATCCAACAGGTCTTCGGCATCGCCGGCAAAACCATAACCTTTGCTGGCAATCTCGCTGGCCCGGTTGATCAGTTGGCGCAGGATTGATTTTTCCCGGATTATCCGGGCATAGACATCCACATGAATGGCCGAGGGGATGGCATCGGTCAAAGAAGTCAGATAGCTGGCCCCTCCGATTTCCTCCAACTGTCCTTTGTTTTGAAGAACGTCATTCAAGGTAACCAGGTCAACCGGGGTCCCTTTTTGATAAAGCTCGACCATGGAGGCAAAAATCTTTCGGTGGGCCTCCCGGTAGAAATCCCCCCCGGTCATGACCTCCAGGACCCGTGACAGGGCTTCCGGTTCCAGCAAAACACTTCCCAGAACCGACTGCTCGGCCTCAATATTCTGGGGCGGGATTTTCAGGTTGGTGAAATCCTCGTTGCTCATTGGGAGATTACTTTTCTTCGACTACCGATACTTTTAAAGTGGCCGTAACCCCGGCCTCCAGTTTAATAGGCACTTCATAGTTGCCCAGGGTGCGGATTGGCTCCTTCAGGAGGATCTTTTTCCGGTCCAGCAAGATATTTTGCTCGGCCAATTTTTCCACCAGGTCCTTAGACGAGACCGATCCGTATAATTTCCCTTCTTCCTTTACCTTGCGGGACAGCTCCAGGCTCAAAGAATCGAACTGTCCGGCCAGCATTCGAGCCGCTTCCATGTCTTTGGCTTTTCTTTTTAAGATAATGCGTTTTTGCTCTTCCAACTGTTTTTGTTGATCTGGAGTTGCTTCCAGGGCTTTTCCGTGAGGGATTAAAAAATTTCTACCATAACCTCGGGCCACCTCTATCACGTCTCCGGCTTTTCCCAAGGTAGAAATATCTTCTTTTAAAATAACTTTCATAATCCGAACCTCCTGAAGATGATGGGGTGATCTTATCTGATTTTTCCGTCCAAGGCAAGCTTTTGGAATGGCGGTTTTAGCTACTGGAAAAAAAGAAATGGGCCTGGGACAGGTTTGTTGTTCGAAGCAGGTAGTTCCCAATAATAACTAACCACCCCGAACGACAAACTTAAACAATTAACATCCTTGAATCCTTGAATCTTTGCAGGATGAATAAAAACTCTTTTTACAGGTTGCTGAAAAAGGTCCAGATACAAGGCGCCAGAAATCCCGCGGAATGAGACGTACATAGAAGTACGTCGCAATGACGAGGGATAAAGGCAACGCGGTAGATGGGCCTTTTTCAGCAACCTGTAAATATTCTAATGTTGAATGGATGTGGCCAGATAGGGGAGTAAAGCGATCTGGCGGGCCCTTTTAATCGCCGCCGTTAATTCCCGCTGATGTTTGGCACAATTTCCGCTGATCCTCCTGGGGATGATCTTCCCCCGTTCAGAAGTAAAGTGCTTTAACAATTTAGAGTCTTTATAATCAATGATCATGGAACTGTCGGCACAAAAACGACAGACCTTACGGCGGGGGAAAATCCTTTTTTTTCTTCTTACTTGCAGCATGGCTTATTCTCCTTCCTTTTCCGAATCGACTTCTTCCACAGCCGATTCCTGGGTTACAGCCGGCTCAAGTTCCTCTGGGGCGATCTGGGCTGCCTGAAGGAGCTGTTCTTTTTTTCGTTCTTCTTCCAGAGACTCGGGATTGAAGGGGTCTCTGGTTTTAACCGTAATAAATTTCAAGATGTTGTCGTCAATCTTGAGATTCCGTTCAATCTCTTGAATCATGGAACCCTGGCCGTAAAAATCAACCAGGATATAGTTCCCTTTGGATTGTTTTTTGATATCATAGGCCAGACGTCGCTTGCCCCAGTCCTCCGTTTTAATAATGGTTCCCTTTTGGGCAGTAATGATCTGAAGATACCGATCCGTAATAGCCTTGACTTCCTCCTCGCTCAGCTCCGGCTGAACGATAAAAATAAGCTCATATCTCCTCATACTTCCTCCTTATGGATAATAAAGCCCCCCTAATGGGAGCAAGGGGAAATATATATATTACTTTTCATCTTTTCTTTTGTCAAATAAAATATTACGAAATATTATTAGCAACTTATTCATATTAAATCTTACCCAAGGCCTTAAAAAAAGGAGCTTGTCCCCCAATAAAAAGTCTTCTCTTAATTAAAAAGCCTCAAACTGAATGAATTTTGTCTCAAAACCTCTTTTGCCCTTCGGTTTAGGCAATACAAACGATATAAATAAATTGACATCACCCCCACCCTCCCTCCCCCTTTGAGGGGGGGGAGGGAGGGGGTAATAAAATTAATTCGTCTGTATTAGCAGGCTGCTGAAAAAACTATTTAGTACAGGTTGCTCAAAAAGGTTCAGATACAAGGCGCGCAAGCCCTGAGGAATGAGGCGTAGATAGAAGTAGGCCGCAATAAGCCTGCCCCGCCGAAAGGCGGGGAGGGATGATGGCAATCCCGCCGTTGGCGGGATAGATGGGCCTTTTTGTTCGCCCCAAATCTCGGCTCACTCCCACTCCTTCGGAGCGGTGCCCGGTTTCAGCAACCTGTTAGTCATCCGAAGAAAGAGTTGCCTCTAACACGATTAAACGTTATGATTCTCCCAAAACCTCTTTCGATGGAGAAAGGCTCTTGAAGAAAAATAAAAATCATCTTTTTTAAATCGGTGTGTGGCGCAATAGTCATGTTCAAAGGAAAAGCACTATGAAACGATTTCGCTGGGAATTATCATTGGGGGCCGGGTTCGTACTGTTGTCGGCCCTTTTTTATCTGGTCCAGATCGGCATTTTTCATACCCCGCGAGATACCTTCTTTTATTTATTCCAGGATTTGGCCTTTGTCCCTATTCAAGTGCTCCTGGTCACCTTAATCATTAATCAGTTAATGACGGTCCGGGAAAAACAGGCCTTGTTGAAAAAATTGAATATGGTGATCGGGGTCTTCTTTGGTGAAGTGGGGGCCCTTCTTTTAAAACGTCTCTATGCCTTCCAGCCGGAAGATGAAACCATCAGAAAAAGACTTTTGTTTAAGCATGAATGGTCGGGACAACACTTCATATCTGAGAGCAAAACTTTTAAGGAATTCAACTACCACCTAGATATTAACATAGAATTATTAAAAGAGTTGAAGGTCTTCCTTTTGGACCAACGGGTCTTTTTGCTTCGTCTCTTAGAAAATCCCAGCTTGCTGGAGCACGATTCCTTTACCGATCTGCTTTGGGCTGTTTTTCATTTAACTGATGAATTGGCTTGCCGGGAGACCCTGACCGGTCTGCCGGCGAACGACCTGGCCCATCTGGCGGTGGATATGAAAAGGGCTCTGGCTTTGCTGATTTCCGAATGGCTGGTCTATTTAAAACATTTAAAAGAAGATTATCCCTACCTCTTTTCCCTCGAGGTCCGAAAAAATCCCTTTGATCCCGAGGCCTCAGCCATTATTCGCTAAGGGCGGCAAACTACCTCGAACGATGTTGCAGGATTAAGGCGTCCCGACCAATATTTAAGTGGAAGGGCAGTGTCACAATCGGACTAAACTCCTAGAGACCCTATAGATTAAAATATAGGAGTTCTTGCCTGCCAAGAAGACTCAGCCAAACGCCATGTTTAATGACAATTGACTACCTCTATCATAAAATGATACTTTAAAATTGAAGAAAATCAACGGAGGTAGTGCGGATAATCATTTTTTCAGATGAAGGAAAATTCGAAAGGAGAGGAAATGAGTACCATAGATCCTTTGTACCATGAGTTAGCGGCAAGACTGAAAAGACCGAAATCAAAAGTATTACCGGAATTGCTGCAAAGGCTGGTGACGCTTGAACAGGCCAAAATACTGAGCGAGCTCCCGTCCCAGCCCGAAGAAATCGCCAAAAAACTCGGCCTTGACCAGGAATCGGTTAAACAGCAATTAAATAGTCTTTTTGAAAAAGGTGTTGTTACCCTGGGAAAACGCGGCTGGAATATGGTTCCGAGTTGGCTTGTGCTGCATGACTTGACTGGATCGTCTGATTCCAAATTTGACGATAAGCCCTATTTTGATCTGGCTATGGCCATGAGCCGGGAAGAAATCCAGAATCTGGCGGATAAGGTGGCCAAAGGCGATGCGGTCAATGTGAGACAGGGGATGAGAGTTGTTCCCAAGTGGAAAACCATTCATGACATTCCCGGTGTGCTCCCCAATGAAGAGATGCGAACGATATTGAAAAATGCGCCTCCAATCGTCATATTCAATTGCACCTGTAAAACGCTTCATAGAGGCCGGCAGTGCAAGAACGATCTTCCCCGAGAGGTTTGTCTCGGCTTCGGCAGGTTGGGAGAATATATACTGGCGCGCGGTAGTGGGCGGGAGCTTACTTTGGACGAGGCTATGAAGTTTTTTGACAAAATGGAGGAATATCCTCTGATCAATCTGACGGACAACACCAACCGCATGCCTTTACAGATGTGTCATTGCCATAATTGCTGTTGCGGAATGTTCCATATATACGACTATACCAAGCCCACTTTGAATCAGTCGCCCATTGCGAAAAGTCGGTTTATTGTCGAGCTTGACCCGGGAAAATGCCTCGGCTGCGGAACATGCGTTGATCGATGCACCGTTAAGGCCATCAGCCTGAAAGAGGATGGGAAATCCGGTAAAAAGCAGTCTGCTACCATATTGGATGATTGCCTCGGGTGCGGTCTCTGTGTGCTTACTTGTCCGGGAAAGGCTCGTAAAATGAAGCTGGTTCGCCCTCCGGATCATATTCCCGCACCTGGTGATCCCGGCGCATCCAACGTAGAACTGGGAGACTTAACAGGCTAGTTCGGACGATAGGCAAACATTGATTTGAATAGATCTGGGATCAAACCTTGATAAGTTACCATCTTCCAATCACAAACCAAGCTGACCCCTGGTTCTCTCTCCGAACCCCCCCTCTGAACTTGTTTTTCCTAACCTTTTATCTTTACCCTTTTATCTTTGCCCTTTTTTGCCTCCGGCAAAAACCCCTTGACTTCCTCCCTTTTCCCCTTTATTTTCTTGATATTATCTTTGGCCTTTCAGTTTAATGTGTTAGTTTCTTGTTTTTCACCGAACGAGGGACGTCTTTTTCCCAAATTCCTTTCGGCTTAGAGTTATCAGATTTAAGGTTAAGGTTCTTGTTTTTCGACGAACGCCAAATGATGAACGTTTTTTAAAAATCTCGGGCCTGATTGCCGGTTGAATGGATAGCTGAACAGACATTTCTTTTTTCGAACGGTTAAGAATTTTTATTTCATGAAGTTATGAACTTGAGGTTCCAATTTGCCACCTCAAGTTCATTCAATTGAGGCGACACCCACTTTGATGGGACTGAGATTTTAACTTTGGGACGGGAGACAGAAAGCTGAATGCAAAAAAAATAGACCTGACCCCCGGCCTTCGTGACCCCCGGCCTTTCCGCTTTATTATCTTTCCAGAAACGGATTGTAGATAGGGATCGAATATATAAGCCACGGCTGAAGGCGTAACATTTATGAGCGGGCGAGAATCATTAAGAGGCTTCTATTTTCAGACACAAGTGATGCTCCTTTGTTTTTTGGAGCATTGCGCAATAGAGTCTGATTTCTCCATGGTTGGTGAACCCGCGACCAACATTGATACTGGAAACTTTGTCGATATTAAGCTCTTTATTAATAAGAATGGTAACGAATCCAAAAAAATAATTCAGGTTAAAAAAACCATTGACACAAGTAAGGCAAAAGAGGTGATAAATACCTTACTCCAAGATCATTTGGCATCTGACGATCAAATCGAACTCTGGTTCGCTGATTATGTCTTAGAAAATAAAATGGAATTGCTCGATGCTTATGAGAAGTTACAAGAGGCAATCGACATACCCGATTTTGCAGAAACAAAAATAAGAAAGCAATTAGGCAATAAAGAGATAATTATCTGTGTCGACGGTAGCATCATTGAAGACTATTCCTTCGACGGCTCTACCCTTAGCTTAAAAGAAGTGAAAGTCCTAGATGGTATCAATAAAGATCTAATAGAAAACGAAATAGTCCGGGCATGCAGCTTAAAAAAGCAGCAGGTAATCTCCAGTATCAAGACCTCCTTAAGCGAAACGCTTGTATATCGGCGGGCCAAATTTTTAGATAACTTAGGTATTGAGGCTCAGCTACGAGAAGAAATAGAGAAAAAGGATTACGATTTTTTTAAAAAAATTATTATTCGGCAGATAAGCGAAGCCGAATTGGAGCTAAAAATAAGAGGATTTATCCCTGACCCATTCACGACTAGCCAAAAAGAAATATTACAAGACATCTTGTTTTCTTTCTTTTTTAGACAATCATCAAGAAGCCAGAAAATTGACATAAGTACCGTAAATACTCTAATAATTAAAGCAAGTAAGGAATTTGGTTATAAGTATGAGAGTCCTATAATAAATTGGAGTAACATAAGTATTAGTGGTGCGTTTGCGCCTAATTTAATGCCCCGTGGAGATTTCACCATGGGAGGTGAACAATAATGAACATCGACCAAGAAGTATACTTTAGACTTAAGACGAATATAGAAAAATTCTCGTCAAATTCGTTTGAGATTGTTAAAGAAATTGCATCGAAGGATAATAGGGTACTATTCACCATAACTCAATTGCTTAGTGCGATTGATAAACCATTTTCATTGCTGCAATACGAACCATTAATTAATTTATTATTACGAGATGAAAAGCTTATAACCGAGGTATTTATTAAAATATTTACAAAAGACAACCTTAACCAAGAAAATATAGTCATATTAAATCATATTCTGAACAGCGAAGTGTATAGAAATATATTAGAGCTTGATGATAAATCCTATGTATACGAAACAATCAGAGTGGCATTGGCCAATTGCAAGAACGAGGACAGACGATTCTTGGTTATTGATGATGACAACTCTGGGATGATTAATGAAATTAATTCATGTATTAATACTTTCACTCCCCTGAGAATAAATAAACTTTATGTAGTTAATGCACTTTCCACAAAAGAATACTTTGACACAATTAAGAAAGATAAAATATATGTTGACGAAAGATCTTTCTATGATTTGTGGATCAATTCTTTCGTTTGTATCGAAAATCTATATAGCCTTGCAATGGGAGTTCTTTATAGAGAATATGAAAGTCTTAAAGTTGTCTCGTCAAATAAAGATTACAATAAGCCATTTACTTATTATGCGGACCATACAACAGGATTATTGAGGGATTTCTATGATAGCTTTAGTGAAAAAGCTAATTATGACAAATTGGATGAAATATCATGCTTTTGCCTTCTTTATTTTAATTTAGAACAAAGAATGCACTCTAGGGATGATTTGTTTGCAGCAAATGAAGACGTATATCATATCCTAATTGAATTTCTCATGTTAAACCCTGAACTTAATATCGACGTTGTTGTCAATGAACACAAGAAGTTCAGGTATCAGGATGCATGGAAATCAACTGTTCATTATGAGGGCACAGAACTAATCGGAAGCGGTTCATCTCGATCTGGAAGTGTATTTACCTTGCATGATTCGCCTATCGTAGAAAGAATATTTTCGCCATTTCTTATGAGGCTATTCGAAGAAGAATGTGGAAAATCACAAAGTGAAAATAGATTTATAAAAATAATCGAAAATAAAATATTTCGTAATTCTCAAACAACTGCGAGCAACCCTATCTTTTTAAAAAGAGCAGCGATTCCATCACTACTTCTCGGTTTATTAACTCTCACGTCAGAGAAGAAAATTTCTTATAAGAACTGGTTATTGACTGTGATGAGTAGAACCGAAGGTCTACCTAAATGTAGTGAAGCAGTATTCAGCAACCTGATGCATTTAAGCAATTATATCGACAAAGACGCAAATAATTACGACCATGTATATGATTTAATCATTGAAGACACCAAACTATCTGGAAAAAATATTCCTACGAACGTATTTGCAGTACAAGCCATCTTATTCTTAATAAAACGTAAATATATAAGGGCGGCAGAATTGTTTGTGAAGTTTCTAGAAAACCCGGACTATCTTAATCGAGATGATTGGGAGTACAATACCTTAGCAAATCTTGGAAACTATACTGAATACGATAGCTCGTTTATTTTGAAGGTAGTTAAGTCTTTTATTGCCAATAAGGATTTGCTCTTGACTGGTAAGGGATGGAATATAAACGAAGTTATACCGTATCTCGTCGAATTATATTTGAAGCCTGGAGACGAATCCCAGGAAGTGCATAAGATTATCGTAACTTTGGCTTACGCGGAAAATAAGACTCAGGCGCTTGATAGTTTGTGTGCATATTTTCTACGCAGCTTGGCGGAAAGGGATTCAGAAAAAGCCTATTTGATATTAAAAGAAATCCTAGGCGGCCGGAAACCATCGGAAGTATTCTTATATAGTCGTGACAGTCTGATTTCAATTGCCGAACATATAATTATAAAGGCTGGTAGCGTTGACAGTGAGGAAGATAAAAAAGCCTTGCTCGATAAGGCAATGGAAATTATTGATCTATTTGTCGATGATCCAGACCCATCATCCGAAGAAGATGGGCGAGGTTATAATTATCACAAGAAAATTATTGATAATGAAGATTCAGCTATTATTACGACTGTTAGAGGGCATGTCTGTTGGGCAATCCAAAAAATATGCCTGTACGATTACGCTTTAGAGAAAGCA
This sequence comes from Thermodesulfobacteriota bacterium, assembly GCA_049520575.1. Classification (GTDB taxonomy): domain Bacteria; phylum Desulfobacterota; class RBG-13-43-22; order RBG-13-43-22; family RBG-13-43-22; genus RBG-13-43-22. Next base: position 51,383 of record JBEKPQ010000010.1, read on the forward strand.
TGGAAGTATACGGACAAATTATTGCACGACAAGAATCTTTATGTTGTTTATCAGGCAGTTATCCCACTTATCGAGATTGTGAGGAGAAGAACAAAATTATCAGAGCCGGACAGAATTGCCGTTATGACTGCAATCGAGTTTTGTCTTGAAAATTACAGCCAATATAGATCGATTGCGAACCATCTTGGCATTGTATGTTCTTACTATAGAGATATTAACGAAGCGTTAGCTGCCAAATTCATCGAGAAATTAGTGAACTCGGAGAACTTTGGCTTTTTCATCATCTACTTTGCATATTTTAGAGAAGATCAGTATCCTGAAAAAGGCACTTTTGAAAGTCGTAAATTTAAAGACCAGATTATTAATCTCATCAAAGACAAGAAAAGAGCAGAGGCAATTAAGAATATATTTAATCAAATGTACAGAATAATAAACGAAAATATTAATTTCCTACCTCGAATCATTGATCCAATCAACGCATACGATTATAGGGGCGACCTCGCTCTTGAAGGAAGCGTTCTGCATAACGTTTATAGTATTGTAAATCAGGTTGTCGAGAATGATAAAGACAGACAGTATTACGATATTATATTAGGTATTTATAAAAAGTATTTGAGAATAGAAAGGGAATTTATAGAAACATCCCTTAAGTTAAAAGAAGCGAATAGATTCCTTCTTGATTATTCTCATAAAAAAATACTTGGGGCACTATACCACATTTCAAAAGACGACTATTATGCTTGCGCGGCAGAAGTGGTTGAAATGGCCATTATAAACAATCTGTATATTGACCATTTTTCAATCGCTAAGTCATTGTCTAATGAGTGCGAACCCACCTTTATACCAAAAGCCATTGAGCTTTTGAATAAATTGATTCCTCTTAATCCGGAATATTATGAATATAAAAGAAAGCTTGAATTACTATGAAAACTGGACGTAAGTCCGCCACGGATGCCGGGGACATAATACTTAATTCGAAATTCGAATGGGGGTCGGTCCGGACGAAGGGGTTGGGGTCTTACCAGACGTAGAAACTGGATTCATAGAAAATTGTATGATCAAAGCGGGGTAAAACTGGGCTTAACCTGGCCTTTTTACCCTTAGTGCGAAAATAGGGTTCGAGTTTCGACCTTCGAAAGCCCTGTTTTCATGCTCCGTGGTGTCACGCCCCTGGCGGGACATGACTGTTTAAAAAGAAGCTTTTAAGCGCAACATTAATGCCCCACGCCAATTAAGATGGGACGCTGGTGCAAAAACAACTTATTTTCCACTTTAGGCCGGTTGTTTTTGTTTTAACCCTCGGTTTAACCCTCGGTTTAACCCTCGGTTTAACCCTCGGTTAAACCCGTAATTAAACCCGATGGGTTTAAAAAAATCAGATCATTTCCTTCCCTTTTATCATCCACCCTAAAAAAAAGGTGAGTTCAATAAACTGCGCACGACCAGAGAATTTCCAGATAAGATGGTGAGGTTTTGCTAACTTGTACCAATGCAAAATTAAATTTTAAAAGAGTGGCCCTACTATTTAACTTAGTGCCTCATTATCATATCTTCCATTCCAGAATTCCGTCATCCGCCCGGCTGATCCGGCCGCTGGTTCCAATCGGAGTCCGGTCGAGGTCAATGAGACGCCGGATCGTTCCTTGATCTTGCCGAGGGACACGGGCTATCGTTCTTGCCCCTTCAGGCAAGCGAAGAATCACGACCCCATGATCGATTTCTCCCTTGAGATCGTAAACGACGGTGAAGGTTTCGACAGAAGCCGGACCGATTGCCTCCATCAAAAAATCAGGCACCGGACGCCGTCGACGGTTGGTATCGGTCTGTACGTCCCTGTTCTGCATCAAACCTCCTGGAGGAGGCTGAGAGGCAAGCACTAGGGCATGATGTTTGGTGACATACCCTCCCTGTCCGTAGAGCAGTCCAAGTTTGATCTTGGCGCGTAGACAGCGGACCATGGCGCAGGTAGCATGGGTCATGTAATTATTGAGTGGCGCCCCAAAAAAAGTGAGTCCTCCCGTTACCGTCGGCTGGACATGGTCATCCAGTCCCAGTGTCCGGCGGGCCATTTTTGGAACGCAGGGAAAACAGCTATAGAGTTCGATCGCCTCAAACAAGGACAGATGGCCATCGACAAACCCCCGTACGGAATCGAGCACCGCATTCTGGGCCTGGCTCTCGAAATAAACGTCGCGCTCGAGATAGTCGAACGGCTCTTCCGCCCAGGCACCGCCGTGAAGATAGACGAGGCGGTCCTCAGGAATGCCGGCGGTCCGCGCCCTGGCCAGGCTGGTCATCAGAACCGCCGCTCCTTGATTGACCGTCGGATTGGCCACCATCAACTTGGTGTATGGCCAGGAGATCATCCGGTTGTCCGTTGTGGGATTGATGATTTCATCGGGCTGAAAATAGTGTTTCAGCCAGGCATTCGGGTTAGTTGAGGCAACCTTGGAATAGGTCGACCAGAGGATACCGGATTCACGCCGGGCCTCACGCGGCGTTTGATCCCAATGAGCAACGAAGGCGTTTTCGTAAAAAGGGTAGACGGTAGTCGGCAGGGCCACTCCGAGGGCCAGCGCCACAGGCCGTTGATAAACTGAGTTCCGCCTGGGATCGGGCGCATCGAAGGCATAGGGTGTCCACGGTAACTTGATGCCAGCCTTCATGGATTTGTTCACAGTGCTTTGGGCTTCGGCGCCGCAGATCGCGGCAATCTGGCTCTCGCCGGCGGCAATGCGTTGGGCTGCGTCATTGAGAAGACGCAGGGGGGTTTCACCGCCCACCGGGCCGTAAGCGGCGTGAGCCGGTTTAATGCCGAGCCGTTTGGACAACTCCCCCACGGGGTCGCGATAACGCCAACTCACCAAGCAGACCTCATCCAAAGAGTCGATCCGCGCCAGCAACGGTTTTCCGGCGTCCTGTTCAGCCCGTTTTAAGGCTTCCACCATCAAGGCCAGAGGTTCAAGCCCGGCCGTTGGATCCGGGGGATGATCGCTGATTTCCCCAATGCCGACTATGACCGGTAAATGGGAATCAGGAGATTTTTTTGGTTGTTCTTTCATGGTAGAAAGGGATCAGGTCTATCATGTTTACCTTTTCATTTTTATACAAAGAATTTTTCTAATAAGATGGGATGTTGGTTTTAACTTATTTTTTCATTAGTCCAATTGGTTTTGATTTAACCCTTGGTTTAACCCCGAGGGTTAAACCCGATCCTTCTCGTCCCTTTTATCATCCAATACAAAATAAAAGAGAGTGGAACGGGACGGGGGAATAGGGGTCAAATCTTAAATGATGACATACATCAAATAATATACCTATGATTTACAATCATAACCAATTTCTGTTAAAAATATCTAATTAAGACTTGACCCTTTACTAAAGCGTTGTTTCACTCCGAAAGTGTTGATGGCTGAATGGTGAAAACTTTTCCTGACAGGGCATCATCCTACTGCAGCTGGTTCCTGTCCATTCTCAAACCGGAATACCGGCCAGGGCCTTGGCCAATCCTTCTTTAAAGCTATAGTCCGTTTCGCGTTGGATCATAATCTTAGCGCCTTGAGGAGAACCGGCACCCACTGCAGAAAGCGTAAGCCAGTAGCAGGCAATGCCGCAGGTGGTCAAGTCCTGAAGAAGGCGGAAAAGGCGGAGTCTGTATTCCGTAGGGACATCGGCCTTCCCCTTAAGGTATTTTTCAAGAAAGGGTTGCAATTCCGGGTTTCTCCAATCGCTGATCGAAGGCACCGTATCGATCAAACCGCCGGCAATCTCCTGAACCAGTCTGACCGACTCGTGAAAAAGTTTGGCGGTCCATAGTTTCCCGACATTGGCATGCAGGATGCTGGGCGAATAATAGCCCGAT
>JBEKPQ010000011.1:0-54358 GCA_049520575.1 Thermodesulfobacteriota bacterium
TTTTTCGATCGTGGACTCATAATTTTTCCTCCTACCGGACACTTCCTTCCGGTAACATTAATTATGAGTCAACGATCCTTTTAGTTTAACCCCTTTGGTAACATTTAATATGATTCAATTCGCAGGGGAAAGAGGTATTGATTTTTTTATAATTTGTATTTATAATGGAGTATTGTAACCTCTGAAATAAGGATAAGCAAGGAGGGAAATGGACCATGTCCGAAAATGAAGAAAAAGGCTTCGTATTTAAAGACCGCAGAAAAATCTTTTCGGAATCAGATCAAGAACCTGAGCCGGGGAAAACCCAACCCAAAGAGGAACCGGTCCAGGAAAAAACCGAACAGAAAGAATCTCCTCCTCATCCTCCCTTGCCCGAGGTCAATTTCTCCACTTTTATCGTCTCCTTGAGCACCGAGGTCTTATTTCATTTAGGAGAATTCCCCCATCCGGTTTCAGGGGAAAAACAAAAAGATCTACCAATGGCCAAGCATGCCATCGATACCCTGTCCATGCTGAAAGAAAAGACCCAGGGAAATTTATCTGAAGAAGAGCTGAAACTCTTGGAAGGTATGTTGTACGATTTACGGATGGCCTTTATACGGGCATCTTAAATCAAAGGACAAAGTCAAAGGTTTAAGGTCTAAGACTCAAGGTACCTTAAATCGTCAACCATTTAGTTATAAATAGGTTCGCCAGCCGCCCCCAGCTATCCAAAAGGCGGTTAAATCAAGAGGAGGTTTTTATGCCGGAAACAATTAAAAAACACCGTTATCTATGGACACTGATCGGGGTTTCTCTGTTGTCGCTGATTGCCGGGTTGATTATTGCCGCCAATCTGAACTGGACCCATCCCCTATCAGCCAAGACCGAAATACCAACTATGAGCGGAGTCCCCTCTTTTGCTGATTTGGCCCAAGCAGTCTCCCCGGCCGTGGTCAATATCAGTACCACCAAAAGGGTCAGAGGGGGAGGCCAGGTCTTTGACTTCTTTAGAGGGCCGAGAGATAGACGAAATCCAATGGACGATTTTTTTGAAAGATTTTTCGGAGATATCCCCCAACAAAGAGAATACAAACAAAAAAGCCTGGGATCAGGGTTCATCATTGATGAAGAGGGGCATATCCTGACCAATAACCACGTAGTCGAGGATGCCGATGAAATCAAGGTCATCTTGAAAGACCACAAGGAGTTTGATGCCAAGGTAATTGGCCGGGATGCAAAAACCGACCTGGCCTTGATCAAGATCAAATCCTGGAAAGGGCTTCAACTGATTAAACTTGGGAATTCCGATGAGATTCGGGTCGGTGATTGGGTGGTGGCCATCGGCAATCCCTTCGGCCTGGATCATACGGTTACGGCCGGTATCGTCAGTGCCAAGGGCCGGGTTATCGGTGCCGGGCCTTATGATAATTTTCTTCAAACCGATGCCTCCATCAACCCCGGAAACAGCGGGGGGCCTCTGATCAATCTCAAAGGAGAAGTGGTCGGGATCAATACAGCCATTTTTGCCGGCGGTCAGGGGATAGGTTTCGCCATTCCCATCAATACGGCCAAGGATCTCCTATCCCAATTAAAGGATAAAGGCAAAGTTACCCGCGGCTGGTTGGGCGTCATGATCCAAAAAGTGACTCCGGACCTGGCCAAGTCCTTCAACCTCAAAGATGAAGCCGGCGCCCTGGTCGGAGATGTCACCCCTGGAAGTCCGGCTGATAAGGCGGGCATCAAACCGGGAGATATCATCATTGAATTTGACGGCAAAGCCATCAAAGAAATGAACGAACTCCCACGTCTGGTGGCGGCTGTTCCGGTGGGTAAGTTGGCCGAGGTTAAAGTGCTGAGGGAAGGCAAGCCTCAAACCTTCAAAGTGCAGGTGCAGGAATTGGACGACAAACAAATGGCCGCCGGTCCTTCTCAAGGCAAAGGAAGTTTAGGGCTGTCCGTCCGGGAATTCACCCCAGAACTGGCCAGACATTACAGGATGGATTACGAACCTGGAATTTTAGTTACCCAGGTTCAAGAAGGAAGCCCGGCCGATGAAGCCGGTATTCAAGAAGGCGATTTGATTAAAGAGGTAAACCGAAAATTGGTTAAGGACATCAAAACCTATCAAAGTCTGATCGGCGGTGTCAAAAAAGGAGGAAATGTGCTTCTCCGGGTCAAGCGGGGAGGGACGAATCTCTTCGTCAGCCTTCGTCTGGGGGAATAAATAGATTCTCGGTCAGGGATTCTTAACCTTTCTTTCTAACTTTCCCAATTGGAGTAATGGAGTAACGGAGTACTGGTTTTTTCAGACTAATACTCCAACACTCTATTACTCCAACTTATTTGTGTTGTTGTCCTTCTTAAATTTAAGGACAGATATTTCAAACATTCATAGTCTGTTGTTATGGAACCCCTATCCAAAAGAATCAAAATCCTGGCCCCGGCCAAAGTCAATCTTTTCCTGGAAATCATAAAAAAAAGGGCCGACGGTTATCACCAAATCCGGTCTCTGATGCAACCCATCCGTTTATTCGACACCCTCTGGATCAAGACCGGATCCAAAGGGTTGGAAATCCATTGCCCCAACCACCCGGAATTGGAAAATGAATCCAACCTGATCCTTCGTGCTGTCCATCTCCTGGAAAAAGAACTGGACCTTCCCTTACCCTTTTCTATCCGCCTGATAAAAAAAATCCCCATCGGAGGTGGTTTGGGAGGGGGAAGCAGCGACGCTGCGGCTGTTTTATTTGGTATAAACCAATGGTTAGGGAGTCCTATTCTACCGGAACGTTTGCGGGTCTTAGCCTCTCAAATCGGTTCTGACGTCCCCTTTTTTTTATTTAAAGAAACGGCCCTGGTTTTAGGCAGGGGAGAGCGTATAGAACCCTGGCCGGCATTTCCTTCCTGGTGGTATGTCTTGATTTACCCAGGATTTTCCATTTCAACCTCTTGGGCTTATCATCAGGTTAAATTCCCATTGACAAAAAGGGAAAAAACATTTAACATTCAACAGTTAAAGGCCAAAGAAGAGATACCGAGCAAAGAACTTTTAATAAACGATTTGGAAGCAGTCGTCCAGCCTTCCTTCCCGATACTGGGGAAAATTAAAAAAGTTTTATTGGAGCAAGGATGCCTTCAGGCCCTGATGAGCGGAAGCGGCTCTACTGTTTTTGGAATCTGGGAGACCCGAAAAAGGGCCCAAGAGGCCTATCACCGGCTGAAACAACAAGGATGGGGAGAAGTTTTTATCACCAAAGGCTTATGAGGGTTCAACGTTCAACGACCGGAATAACTCGGGATAGACCACATGGAAACGACGAACGATGAACGTTTGTTATCATTGTTGGGGTGTCGTCAAGCGGTAAGACACGGGTCTTTGGAACCCGCATTCGGAGGTTCGAATCCTCCCACCCCAGCCAGAATATTTTGGATTTTGAATTTCGGATGGCGGATTTAGAATATTAACCTTTACTAAGTGGCTGCAATATCTGGCAGGGAAAATGGATACTCTGATAAAATTTTTTACAGGCAATTCGAATCCCCAATTGGCGAAATTGATCTGTTCTTACCTGAAGATCGGCCTGGGGGCCATTCAGGTCAGGAGGTTTAGTGACGGCGAGATCTTTGTTGAGATCGGTGAAAACGTCCGCGGCAAAGATGTCTTTGTCATGCAATCCACCTGCTCCCCGGTCAATGACAATCTGATGGAACTTTTAATCATCATGGATGCCCTTCGAAGGGCCTCAGCCCGGCGGATAACGGCCGTTATGCCCTATTACGGCTATGCCCGTCAGGATCGCAAGGTGGCCCCCAGGGTCCCGATAACGGCCAAATTAGTGGCTGATCTGATTACGGCCTCCGGCACCAAACGGGTATTGACCATGGACCTTCATGCCGGCCAGATTCAAGGTTTTTTCAATATCCCGGTGGACAACCTTTTCGCCGCTCCGGTATTGCTGGAGTATATCAAAAAAAATTTTCAAAATAATATCGTCATCGTGTCTCCAGATGCCGGAGGGGTGGAGCGGGCTAGGGCCTTTGCCAAAAGGCTCAATGCCCAAATTGCCATCATCGACAAAAGACGGGACCGCCCGAATTCCTCCGAGGTCATGAATATCGTCGGCAAGGTAACGGGCTGTAATGTCATTCTTTTAGACGACATGGTGGACACCGCTGGTACCCTAGTCAAGGCCGCCGTGGCTTTAGCCGAGCAGGGTGCAAAAAAAATCTATGCCAGTGTCACCCACCCGGTGCTTTCCGGTCCGGCTGTGGATAGGATTATGGATTCTCCTATGGATCAATTGGTAGTCACCAATACCATTCCCTTACAGGGCAAGGCCGTCCATTGTCCTAAGATCAAGGTGCTTAGTGTAGCCCCTCTCCTGGGAGAAGCGATTCGAAGGATTCATGATGAGGACTCAGTGAGTTCTTTGTTTGTTTGAGTTAAGTCAAAGGAAAGGAAATTGAATCAATATGGAACAGGTAGCCTTAGAAGGTTTTGTTAGGGAACCATCCGGTAAGGGTGGGGCCCGCACCCTGCGGAGGGCAGGAAATATCCCAGCCATTTTTTACGGACCGGGCGCCGTATCTATCCCTATTCAGGTAGCCAAGCAATCTCTGGAAAAAACCTTAAAAAAACAAAACAATGAAAATATCCTTTATCAATTGACCATCAAAGGGGATAAGAAAAAAACGGTTAAAACGGTCATGCTAAAGGAAATACAAAAAAACCCCATCGACCAGGAGATCCTTCATCTCGATTTTTATGAGGTCTCTTTATTTAAAGAAATCGATGTCTCGGTTGGATTGAAGGTCGTCGGCAAGGCCCCCGGAGTGGAAAAAGGAGGGATCCTCCAGGAAAATACCCGGGAGGTGGAGATTCGATGTCTGCCTACCAATATCCCCAATCATATTGAAGTGGATGTCAGCGCTCTGGAAATCGGGGATTCCATCTATGTCCGAGATCTTAAATTGCCTGAAGACATTCGCATCCTCTCGGAGGCCAATATTTCTCTGGTTACCGTGGTTCCGCCAATAGCAGAAGAAGAAAAACCCGCGGCAGAAGCGGAGCCTGTTGAAGAATCCGAGGTAGAGGTGGCTAAAAAAGGCAAAGCCAAAACAGAGGAAGAGGAGTAACCTTCCCGGTGTACCTGATCGCCGGCTTAGGGAACCCGGGTAAACTATATCAAAACACACGCCATAATTTGGGTTTTTTGACCCTTCAGGCTTTGGCCCGCAGTCATCAAATCTCAATAGAAAAAAGAAAATTTGAAAGTCATTACGGGTTAGGAGAAATACTTCGAGAAAAGGTCATTCTCTTAACCCCTCTGACTTATATGAATCGGAGCGGCTTGGCCGTCGGCTCTTTTCTAAGATATTTCCAGATCACTCCTGATGGTCTGATCGTCATCCATGATGATCTTGATCTTCCCTTTACCCGAATTCGGATTGCCAAGCAGGGAGGGGCCGCCGGCCACAAAGGCATTCTGTCCGTCATAGACCAAATCCAGACCCGCGCCTTTATGCGGATACGGATGGGGATCGGCCGTCCCCCGGAAAACATTCCACCCGAATCCTATGTCCTGGAACCTTTCTCAGCCGAAGAGAGAAAGGAGCTTCCCATCCTGACCGGCCAGGCCTGTGAAGCCATTGAGCTATTCATAGAACAAGGCATAACAACAGCCATGAACCGTTATAATGTCCGAAAAACGATGGGGGAATCGTAATCAAGGACGATTGAATATTAAACACTCATGCCCGCAGGAGCAGGCACCACGAAGGATGGAAAAGGATTCAAGGGGTCAAGGATTCTAGTGAAAGGCGTGGAAGTAAAACCCGCAGTTCCCCGGAGGGGAACCTTTTCCATAGCTCGACGAAGTCGAGCGGCTGAACCCTGGAATCCTCGAATCTTCGAACCCTATTTTCGAACTAAAATGATGGGCTAGCGTCCTTTTCCTGAATTCTTCCTATGACCAGAAACTCTTTTGCAAAAATCGGATTAATCTTCCTACTCATTTTTCTAAGTTCCTGTTGCTCCATTTTCATTCAAAAGCCATCCCCTATTGAAGAACCGGTCCTTTTCCAGCTAATTCCGGAGACGGAATGGCCAATTTTAGAAGATGATTTAGACCAACAGGGTTTGGAGCAGGCGGTTATTCAAAGTTTGAATTACCTGAACAATCGATCTCTGGATAAAAAATTTGTCCTGGGATCAAGGGAAATATCCAATAAAGATATTCTGGAAAGCCTAACCCTTTTTCTGGAGATCATAAAAAAATATCCGGACAGTAATTCCCGATTACAGCAGTTCAAAAGCAATTTTAACCTCTATAGAACCGGCCAAAACGAAGAACCTCCACCCCTCCTGCTGACCGGCTATTATGAACCCACTCTGCAAGGCAGCCGAACCCCTACTCCCCGTTTTCGTTATCCGGTTTACCGTCTGCCAGATGATCTTCTCTTCATCGAATTGGAAAAATTTTCCAAAAAATTTCAAGGTCAAAAATTAATCGCCAGGATCGAGGGGAACCAGGTTATCCCTTATTATTCCCGTCAAGAGATCGATCAGAATGGCCGTCTGGCCGGGAGGAGCCTGGAAATCCTCTGGGTTGACGATTTAATCAAGCTCTTTTTCATGCACGTTCAGGGTTCCGGCCAGGTCCTTCTTGAAGATGGTTCCCTTATCAAATTAGGCTTCCAGGCCGCCAACGGCCATCCTTATTATGCGATCGGGAGGGGACTGATTCGCAAAGGGATGATTAAACCGGAGGAAATGTCTCTTCAAGCCATCTATGCCTATCTAAAGGATCATCCGGAAGAGCAAGCGGCGATATTGAACTCAAATCCCAGTTATATTTTTTTCCAGGAGCTCCAGGAAGGACCTTACGGGAGTCTGGGCCTTCCCCTGACTCCCGGCCGATCGGTGGCCGCGGATTTAAAAATCTTCCCGCCCGCCGGGCTGGCCTGGTTAAAGGGATGGAAGCCTGTCCTGGATGATCAGGATCAAATCCGATTCTGGATTCCTTTCGGGCGCTGGGTCTGCATTCAGGACAGTGGAGGCGCCATCAAAGGGCCTGGCCGGTTGGATCTTTTTTGGGGGAATGGGGAGGAAGCCAAAATCGCCGCCAGCCATCTCCGTCACCAGGGAGGCTTTTATCTTTTACTGAAGAAGAAAATTTAAATTCGGAAAAATTTTAGAATAATTGTTCAACCAATCAGTTCGATACAAAAAATTTATTGCATCACGGTTGTCGGGGACTCCGCCATTTTGATTTCCCCGAAATTGCGTTCATATTTTTCGAGATTTTCCTGAAGGGCTTTGACGATACGCTTCATGTGCCCCGGGGTTACCATGATGCGTGATACGAGATGGGCGCCGTTGGGCGATTGGAGCAACCAATCGATCATAAACTCCTCCGGTCCGTGGGTGACCAGCATGGTATTACTGTATCGCCCCCTGGACATCTCGTCGACTGTATTGATCGCTATCGGTTGCGATTCAATTTTTTGATTTTCCATCAAAGCCTCCTTTTCTCCTCCCTTTTTTTAAGCGATCTCATTCATCGGATATTCCTGTTTCTTATAAGACTCAATCATTTTCCCGTCTGGCTTCTGTCTGTCCTTAAATAGTTTCTTCGGGAATTTTATACCTAAAGAGCCTATGAATCAAGTCGTGCTTTTGGCTTTTATTATTGACGTAGTAAAAGGGCCAGGTCTTGACATGGACAGCGAGCAAACTACGATTAAATTATCCCTGCCGTTGTTATCAGCTTACTACCAGTAAGATAAATTGTTTTAACCAGTATTTGATTTGACGGACAGTGTCAAAATATGCGGAATGAAGAATACTCCTACAAATATTCTAAAAAGATCGTTCAGAAAATTAAAGATTACCGTTTGAAATGTGCATAAAAAAGGCAGAGCCTTTACGGCCCTTGACCTAAAATTCTCGAATAATAAAAAATTGGTACACCTGGGCAATGACCTTCGCGATCAGTTTGTGACCTGACTGGCTGGGATGCACATCGCACGCCGGCGGGTTAGCCGCCGGGTTACTGGCGTTCAGCAAACCAGCGACACAAGCCTTCCCGGCCGCGAACGAATTCGAAACTGCAGCCTCGAATGCCGAAAACACGTCGGCTATCCTGGCACCGTAAAGGGATGCTGATGCGCTAATCGCTTGGTTCAATCCCTGGGTCATTGCGGTCCCACTCTGGTCCGAGTAATCGAGCGAGTAGTAATTCACGATGATGATGACGCCATCGTATCCTGTAGCGCGAAGATCGGCGAGGATGGTCTGCATGTTGGCCGATACCGTGGCAAATAGCTGCTGGGCACCCTGCGCGATGCACACCGGGTCGTAATTGCACTTCTGCTCTAATAAAAACAAGTCATTCGCCCCGAGATTGATCGTCACCAGCCGCGTGTTGGGATGATGCTTGAGGAATTTCTCGGCGAAAGCAAGTTGCGTGTGGCTGTAATCAACGTGCAGGGGAACCAGGCTGCGGTAAAAACGGCATCCGTTATCGGCACCGGTCGACGATAGAAAGCTGCTGGTCGTCTCACCCGGACAGCCCGCATCCGCCACGTTCAAGCGCAAACTGAAGCCGAGGTAATCTGCATACGGCACGAAGTTTGTGGGATTGAAATATTCGTACCCCGCCTGGTCTATGTAACCGAATGCCACACTGTCACCAAGTGCAAGATATTCATTGTGACTGGCACTGATATCCTGGGCCGAAACGGATCCGGATGCGAATAGGGCGATCATCATAAAGACACTGAAAATCAGGCGTAATTTCATCACAGCCTCCCTTGCCTTAGGGGTTTTGAATCGCTTTTGTTCCCAGGCTCTTCAGGCGCTTTTCCGAGTGCGGTGCTTTATTGCTTAAAGTATTTACCTAACCCGACAGCACAACCGAAAAGTCGGCGTTGACGATGGGCAGGTTCGCCGCGAAGGCGGCTGAAGCGAGCAGGATAAAAGCTAAGAACGGCACAAACTTGCGCATAATTTCTCCACAAGTTACTGCGACAGGATCCCCATTTTGTCCCGGCACTTGATCATTTTGTGTCTTGTCACTCCAGACGGCAACAGCTTTTTGATGGTAAGATTATAAAATAAAAAAAAGAACACCGTCAAGGAAAAAAACAGAGCGGAAGGCAAGGAGGTGAAATCGGGGAATACAAAAAGTCGCTCTGAAGTTCGAAGGTTTTGGATTTGGGAGGGTCTCCGGTTTGTTTGCCGATGGTTTAAATCTCCTGCCGACTTGATAACGATTTCCGATTGAACTCTTGTCTTTTATTTAAAATGGAGATTTGAAGAGTACAAGGAAGTATTCCTCGTTTTCTTGAAAATTTGACCCACTGCACCGAATTCATCAAGTATCTACTACTCGTTTGAATAGGTGTTCCTAAAATTTACTGATTACCGAAAGAAATATGCAAAAAAGGCACGGCTGAATGACCCTGCCTTTAGGTTTTTTAGTAAGATAAAGACTGAAATTTTAGAGAAAGGTTTAATTGATATTATCTTTCCCTTCTAATCCTCCCTTTGAGGAGGGTCAGAAGGGAAACTAACAGTTTCTTATTTATTCAAACAAGCCGTCCATCTTTTTTTTCACCTCCATGGCCTCATCGATGATTCGCTGCATCAGCTCAGCCACGGTCGGGATATCATGGATTCGTCCAACCACTTGTCCGCCCGAATACATCCCTTCGTCGATGATGCCTTCTTTCCATCCCCTCCCGGAGACCCGGCCGCTGATATAAGGAGCCAGCTCCTCCAGTGTGGCCCCTTTGGCTTCCAAGGCCAGGATTTTTTCTGATCCTGGTGTCCTGAATACCCGACTGGGATTCATCAGTGATTTCATCACTAGCACGGTTTCGGTTTCCTGCATTTCGATCATCTTCTGCTTGATATTGGGGTGAATCGGACATTCCTGGGTAGCCATGAAGCGGGTGCCCATATTAACACCGGCCGCGCCAAGGGCCAAACCGGCCATCAGACCTCTTCCGTCGGCAAAACCACCTCCGGCAATCAAAGGTTTTTTGACCCGGTCGAGTGCCGCCGGGACCAAAACCAGCGTTGCCACCTCTTCCATACTCGGGTGACCGCCGCATTCCGTGCCCACGATGGAAACGATGTCCACCCCTAGACCGTCAACTTTCACGGCGTCCCGCACTCGGGCGCATTTATGGATATGAATCAATTTCCCTTTGATAATTTGTTCCCGGTAAGGCGCCGGACTGCGCCCTGAGGTTTCCAGGATTTTAACGCCCGATTCAATCACCCAGTTTATTCGTTCCTCGGCAGTAACCGTTGTTGTCATTTCAGGAAACAACCCCACATTGACCCCAAAGGGCTTGTCGGTCAAGTCTCTGGTTTTTTTAATCTCATCCATGAAGGCCTGCTTGGTCTGGAAGGTGGCGGCGGGAATACAGCATAATCCGCCAGCATTGGCGACCGGGGCTACCAACTCGGCTGTTGTAATGCCCTGCATGGTCCCGCATTGAATAGGATATTTTACCCCCAAAATTTCAGTCATTTTCGTTTGCAGCATAACTTTCCCCCTTCTCTATTAAATTTAAGACAAATTCTTGTTAAAGGATAAATAAAGAATTCCCTTGCCGGAACAAGCTAAACACAGAGGTCCGTCATCCAGCGGATATCCTTCCTTGCATTTTGGACAAACGGCGAGGCTACCACGCGGGCGACGTATGATAAATCGTTCGGCCACCTCCACCTTCTGCACACCGCAGATTCCACTACCCGCTTCCTTGATTTGTGTTGCCAGCAGGTCCCGATCCTGTTCCTTCTTGGTTTTCAGCTTGAAGAACCAGGCCTTCAATTCCGGCCAGGCCTCCAGCTTCTCTGTATCCACAAACACCCGTACCCCTTCCCAGATCTCTTTATCATAAAGAGTCAGGGCATACCGGCCGACATTTACCACAGTGAGCCACCCATTGCCCACCGTACATGGTGTTAATAACTGAATCGCATCAGGCAAACATTTGGGCGTCTCACAAAGGGCATCGAAAAGGCCCTCTTTCGGGAGATGCTGATAAGCAAGGTCGACCATAAAGCCACCAATGATTACGCCCGGTGCCGCATAGCCGTGAAACTCCTTCACCCGTTCCACAAATTTTTCAAAAGTATAATTCCGAATTTTCATTAAACCGCCTCTACCCGGCAGGGAACATAACGGTGCATAGGGGTTCCGACAAAGTCTCGGTTTGTGTTTTTTGTTAATCGGTTGACGTTAGCGCCGTATTTAACGCCGTCGTAGACCAGACCAAAGCCCTGCGGAATGATGACCTGGCCCTTTCTGGCATCTGTGGTTACTTCGACCTCTATTTTTTCCTCCCCTGCTTCCGTGATGACCCTTACCATCTGTTTTTCACCTACGCCCAATGCTTCTGCATCTGAGGGGTTTATGGCCAGGGTACACGCTCTTCTGCCTTGGTTCCACGCAGGATCCCGCATCCCCGTATTGGCGTTCATGTCCATATGCCTTCCCGCCATCAGAATCAGGGGAAAATTCTTATCGGGCTTGAGCTGTCCTTCTTCATCAACAGGATTTATTTTCTTTATCCAATCATCCACTTCCGAATTATAAAGTTGAATTTTCTTGTTCTTTGTCGATACTTCCTCTATGTTCTTCTCAGGATCGCGTATTCCGATAAATATCCCTTCAGGATGGCTCATGATGGCCTGAAACATGGATAGGCCTTGGTCCGGTCCCGCAGGAAAACCTGCTCTGCCAGCCTCCTCCTGGCGTGTTTTGGATACTTGCATGAACAAAGGGAAGATACTGGCCAGATGAGCCGAGCCCATGGCACTGCCCAGCGTTTTCGCTATGATAAAGTTCAGGGCGCTTGCACTTTCCGGGGAAGCCGTCATATAGTCCACTAATTTCTGCCGGTATTCCTTGAGGCCACTTCTGGCCGCCTCATATAGCGATTCAGGAATCTGGGGGACCAGCCCCATAGCGTCGGCCAACATTGTGAATATCTCGGCATTTTCTTTTTGCTCTCCTTCCACATCCACCACCGGTGACCTCATCCGGGCGTAAACCTTATCCGAGAATCCCCGACCGGGGTTCCCATCCCAAGACTCAAAGGCTGTTTTACAGGGAAGAACATAATGGGCCAGGGTGGCTGTCTCGCTCATGACGATGTCGGCCACAACCAGCAGATCAAGCTTTTGAAAGGCCTCTTCATAGGCCGTCGTATCGGCGTATGAACGTAATGGATTCGTGGCGTAGCAGAGCATGGCTCTCAGGCGGTTCGGATGATCATTCATGATTTCTTCCTGCAAAACATTAGGCGGGAACAGGCCATTGATGGCCGGAATGTCCGTCAATAAGGTTCTCCATACCCGTGGATCTTTGGGGTCCGACCGGGATCCCCCTCCGTGCAAATAATTTCCGCCTGGCACACTGATACGTCCACAAATGGCTAAGAGCACGACGAGCAGATAGGATACCAGCGCACTGTGTCTGTTCATCAGTATTCCAAGGTCATCAAGAATACTTGAACGACGAGTGGCGAATTCCCGGCAGACCTTGACCACCAGGTCATAATCAAGATCACAGACCTTTAACGCGGCCTTGACGTCAAAGCCTGAAAACCAGGGCAGGATCTCGTTGAAGCCGTCCGTATGTTTATCAATATATTCCTTATTATAAATACCTTCATTGAGAACGATAGAAATCATAGACTTGATTAGGAGGGCATCTGTGCCGGGACGGATCGCCAGATGAATATCAGCAATTCTGGCGGTTTCGGAAACCCGCGGATCCACTACTACCAGAAGTCTATTGGGGTCTTTGGACATCTTCGTCAATCTTCGCCGCGCCTGGGGGAAATGATGGCTCATCATGGAATTCTTCCCGACAAGTATGAGCATGTCGCAATTTTCAAAATCAGATTCCATCTGGATATTTTGACTTCCCAATGTCAGACCGTGTGCCCAATACCTGCCGGCAAACTCTTGGTTAGCGGCGGAATAGTTATACCGTGAACCGAGCTTCCGTACCAAGCGAATGGGGAAAGAAGCGCTTAAAAAACTAAACTCGCCGCCGCCGGTCAGCGAAGCTAAGGAACGAGGTCCATGTTCATTAAGGATAGTCCTCAGTTTTTCAGAAATCTCGCTAATGGCCTGATTCCAAGAGACCCGCTGGAAACTATCTCCTACCTTCTTAAGTGGAAAGAGCACCCGGTCTTTGTTGTGCTGATGGTAGGCGATGTTCATTCCTTTTCTGCATGTATATCCCTCACTGATCGGATTGTCCTTATCCCCGCGGACTTTTACGATTTTATTGTTTTCGACTCGGACCTCGATTCCGCACTGATTTCCGCATAATACACAGGATGTCTTTTTCCATTCTTCCATGATATGCTCCTTTTCTAAATCTCCTAAAGAAATCCGAGGAGAAGTTTTTTAATAGGTTCTTTTTCAATAGTCGTTAAACCTGGCTGGCTTTGATAGCCCACCTTAGGGCCTGGGCGTCTTTCGGAGGCGCGGAAAAACCTGGTTTATTGACCATGGAGATAGCTTGAGAGGGACAGCCGGTGGCGCAAACCGCGCATCCGAAACAGCGGTCCAGATTGACTTGAGGAAAGCCGTCATCTCCCAATGTCAATGCTTCGGGTGGGCATCGGTCGATACAGGTGCCACAGGCCGTACAAAGATCGGGATCAAAACGCGGCTCAAAACCGGAATTAAAAAAAAGTCCCGGTTTGGGCTTAGCCAGGACGTTTTGTACAGCAGAACAATGCCAGCGGTCACAGTTGCATATAAAACCGATGTCTTCGGTCATGTTTTGACTCATGTGAATCAAACCGGCTTCTTCAGCTCGATTCAAAACATCCCTGGCTTCTTGTTTGCTCACTTTCCGAGCCCCTAATCGATCGATAGCGAATTGAGCTGAATAGCCAAACTGCATACACATATCATTAGGCATCCCGTGGATGTCTTCTCCCCGTAAGACAGCCGCATGACGGCAGTAGCAGGTACTGACGGCAATGGGATCGGATTGATCGATAAAAGTTTGAACCTGATCATAGGTATGAACTTGATTGTCGACATTAACCAGGGCATCGACAGTGATGACCCGTGAGGTGGGAAAGGACATTACGGTTCGATCGGTCTTTTGATCAAAAGCCTTTTTATAGGCGTAAATCAGTTGGGCGATCTTTTTGTCCCTGTCGGTGATTTTTCCAGGCATAAATTGAAATTCCAATATGCCGGGCATAAACCGGGCCGACTGATAAATCCGGTTTTGATCCAGGTCCAGGGCCAGGCATAGGCCTTTGTCAGCCATGGCCTCCAGAATGGCCTCGACTTCTTTTTCATCTCTGCCCATGGCTTCGGCCAAGGTTTTGGCTGTAAAAAAGCCCCGGGGCATGGCATTATTGACCTCGGCCTCTTGCGGAGTGAATAGTTCTTCCACAAAATTAAAAAACTCGGGAATATCCATCCCGGCATAGTTGCCTCCCCGTTTTTTCATGACTTCCAATAATTCCCGGTACACTTCCTGACTCATGTTTATTTCCTCCTTATTCTTCACTTGACCTTATTAAAAATCGCTCAAAAATGAGTCGGTTTAAGATTTGGTGAGGGAAAAAATTTCCAGCCTGATTGCTTTTTCTTCAGGCCTGCTTCACCTCATTTTTTTCCTTTCTGTCCACAACACAATAGATCCCCTCGCCGGCCGTGGCTGGACCGAAACACTGATTATCGGAAAGGCAGAATGCCTTCCGTCGATCCCCTGATTGCCAGCGCTTGACCAGTCCCGGCTCTCGGATGAAGGGACGACTCATGGAGATGTAATCGGCTATCCCCTGCTCAATAACCTTTTCGGCCACGGAAAAGGAACGGAGCCCCCCAACCAGTATCAGAGGAACCTTAATCCTTTTTTTGAAGGCCCGGGCCGCTTCCGAAAAATAGGCTTCTTTATCTTCTCCGCTGATGCCCATCCGGGAAGGAGAGTTTTTCCCCGATCGCATGGTTCCTCCGCTGAGTTCGATGGCATCGATGCCGTCCTTTTCCAGTAGGCTTCCAATCAATAAAGAATCTTCCAGGGTCAGGCCCCCTTCCAGAAAATCCTGGGAATTGAGCTTGATCAGGACCGGAAAACTCTCCCCCACTATGGAGCGCACCTTTTTCAGGACTTCTTTTAAGACCTGGTACCTATGCTCTAGCGAACCGCCGTAGCCATCGGTTCTTTTATTGAATAGGGGAGAGATGAACTGATTCAGAAGATAACCGTGGGCGGCATGTAGTTGAACTCCATCAAATCCAGCCTCCCTGGCCCTTTTCGCGGCTTGCCCGAAGGTCTCAATGAGATTCTCGATATCATCAGAGCTCATTTCCCTGCAGGCCGATGGGGAAATGCCTTCAACACTGGAAGGCCCAAGGGCCGTCTGACCGGTTATCTTAGGATTGGCCGAGCAACCGGAATGGGACATTTGGACCACAATTTTGCCCCCATGCCGGTGAACCGCATTGGTCATTTGTTTAAGGCCATCTATCAAGTCATGTTTATAAATCCCCAACTGTTTCGGTGCGGCCTGTCCCTCCGGGCTGATGTAGGCATGGCTGGAAATGATCAGCCCTACCTGCCCTTCGGCCAATTGATCCATACAGGCCATCAGGGCCGGAGTAACCGAGCCGTCATCTCCGGCCATTCCTTCCCAGGTGGCCGAACGGACAAAGCGGTTGGCTAACGACATCCCTTTAATGGTGCTGAATTCAAATAGCTTTGACATGCTTTTCTCCTTTTCAACCTAAACGCTCTTAGCCCAACTGCGGGGCCCATAATAAATGATTTTCCCCCTTGAACCTTACATACCCTTCATTGCGGACATTCGACTTGTCCCCTTTAACCTTGGTTTTGTTTTGACACTCTTAACTTGTGATTCCTCACACCTTGCTGCATCGACATTCATTCAGCGTTAGCGGCCTGCCCAAAAAATCAACCAGAAGGGATAGGGCATCCGTTTCGGTAAAAATACCGTAAAGTACTCCGTCTTCGACTACGGGAAGGCACCCGATTTTATGATCACGAATCAGTTGGACCGCATCTTCGAGGGGGGTGTCAGGATTAATGGTGATTAATTTGTCCAGAGGGATCATGAAGGAAGACACTTTCAATCGTACTAACAGGTAGTTGATTTCCAGAATGCCCAAGGACGAAGCATCGGAGGGGCCTGCTTCCCGAATATCCCGGTCGGCTACTAGGCCGACCAGATTATTGTACTTATCGACAACGGGTAGATGCGTTATTCCTTTGTCCTGGATAATTTCCCGAGCTTCAACAAATGTTGTCTCCGGACCGATGGTAACCGGATTTCTTGGCATCATTTCCCTAATAAACTTTTTGTGATTCATTTCCACACCTCATCTTTCTCTATCTATATGTTCAAGTGTTTTTAATTTCCTACACCAGACTAACCAATTGTTCGACCGGATATCCCCTCTTCTCTTTTGGGCCCAACCTCAAATCCAGTCTGCTTTACTTCGGTGGCGTCCGTATAATGCCGGGCACAATTCTTACTTCTTTATTGAGATTGCGTTTTGCCCTCGCTTCCGCTTTGGATCCGGCCACAACGTAAACCGGTTCAGGCCGGTCCCTGAGGGGCTTCAATATTCTTTCCACGTAATCCTTCTTATTTTTGAGGTAATCCGTTTTGATCTCTTCCCCGGCCGGACAGACAGCCATACAATAACTACAGCAATAACTTATCCGATACATCAGGGACTGCCACATAAAAGCCGTCTCCCGATCGTTGAAATGGGAGCGGTATTCCTCCATATTTCGAGAAGTCACCATAGACTCCACCCAGTTTAGGAAGCCCACCATGTTGTCCCGGTAGGTATGGGTGCTGCAGGTCATTAAATCGAAGGGTTCCCCTTTGGTGATGGCTCCGGTTGGACAGACGGCCGCACATAGATTACAGTTTAGGCAGGGGTTCTCCTCCAGGGGATGATCATAAACGTCCATGTCACCATCGACCAGGACACTGGTCAAGGTGATAAAACAACCGAACTTCGGATGCAGGACCAATCGGTTAAGGCCTATCTGACCGAGGCCGGCTTCCACGGCCATGATTTTGTGGCTGACATCCCAGATCTTGCCCGGCCATCGTCCCAAATCCATGGGCCAGGATTTATTGACAGCGACCCCCCGAAGGCCGAGTTCGTTCAGGCGATGGAGAATCTCCCTGGAAATGCTGGAAATTTTATCTCCCGTGTGATGATATTCTTCATTGGCCACGTAGCGGGCCTGGCTCTGAATATTTTCCCGATTATGGACTTTGACCAAGGAAATAGTGCTCCTTGTACGGGGATAGACGCGTAAAATACCATCTCTTTCTCCATTGAGTGAGGTGCGATCAATCTCTACCAGGCCGGCATCATCGGCCCCTGCTTTGATGCAGATTTCTTTGATGGCCTCAGAGGGATAGGCCGTACCCGATCTATTTTTGTTTGATACCTTCATGCTTTTTTCCTCCAAAGATGCTGATGAATTATTAATTGAGTTGCTTGGCCTCAGAGGGATTTATTGAATCGGCTTGTTTTAAATTCATTTTTTTCTTTCTTTAGTAGGGTTCGGGTTTTTTCGTTTATTGACTGCATCGATAGAATTAGGAACCGGTCTGTCTCCCTGGTTTTGAATGCCGAATGTATGCAGAAATTCCTTGATCCGATCCGGGGCCCCCTCAATCTGGATGGCCTTGGCCAGGCGACTTCGATCCGACCGCGGGGCCGTAAATACGGCAGCCCAAGTTTCAGGTGTCGTGGTTATTTCCAGATCGGTCTTGGAGCTTTCCCCCCGGCAAATGGACCAGCCGTTCTGGTCGAAGGACAAGGCGTATTGATTTTGAGGAAACTGCATTAACCACTTTGCCGGCCGCGTCAAACGTTTCCCTCTTTGGTTAAGAGATGAAGCAAGTCCCCTCATTAAGAGTTCCGGGTGAACGACCTCGCCCGGGAGCGGCGGCCGCATAGCATAACGAAATCCCCAGGTGGCAAGAGCGTCCACCACGGGACTCAGATCGCGTCCGGCAGGCGTCAGATGATACCAGACTTGGCGGCGTCCGGGCTTGCTGTCCCGCTCGACTATACCGGACGATTCCAATTCTCGAAGGCGCTGGGTGAGCCATTTTGGTGTGATATGATTTAAATAGCCGAGGAGATCTGTGAATCGCTGCGGCCCTGGTAGGAGATCGCGAATGATGAGTAAAGACCATTTATCCCCTATTTTCTCCAGGGTACGGGCCACCGGACAAAAATGCCCATAGGTTTGAGTCATAGAATTAGCCTTTCAATTTTTAGTATATTTAAGATAGTATCTTTTTTATATGATGTCAAGAAAAATATTTTAGTGAATTTCTAATTCGGTATTTTCCGATAATTTTTTTTCTATAAATTGGCCGATTTCCTCCTTGGAAAAACCAAGGAGTTTTCCATAATATATTCTTTATATTGGCTAAGGCAGGAGGTGCCTGCTTGGAGAAACCGGTTGACTTGAAAATTTGATCGGCAGGCCGCAATATTTTCTGGAGCCTACTTCCGGATGATCGATTTCCAGGAAAAATTCCTGGCCCGCAGTGGAATTGGGCGAGATTAATTCAAAAAATTTATGAAGTTGATCCTCTGACCTGCCCCCAATGCCGGGAGGCTATGCGGATTATCAGCATTATCGAGGACCAGGAACCTGTCGAGAGCCTCAAGGTCGAACGAGTATCGACAAAGATTTAGGCCATTTGGGTGGGGATCTCTGGTTGGTTATATTGGTTGATTACCGTTTGTACTCTGCCATTTTCACGAATTGGCAATTTAAACGATTTCAGGAAGTAATCTACTCCCCTCGAAAAAGCCTATCGAGGGGAAAGTGTTCCGTAAGGAAAAACCAAGCTTGCTAATCCATATA
Organism: Thermodesulfobacteriota bacterium; assembly: GCA_049520575.1. GTDB lineage: Bacteria > Desulfobacterota > RBG-13-43-22 > RBG-13-43-22 > RBG-13-43-22 > RBG-13-43-22. The sequence continues at coordinate 18,921 of JBEKPQ010000011.1, forward strand.
ATGTTAAGTCCTGACCTTTAGATATAAATACTTTCAAAATATTCCACAATCTCTTTTAGATCATACCGTTGTGGAAATATCCTAATAAAGAAATTTATAAGTCAAGACCTGCCCCTAAAGTTTCCTTAAGGCTTTACTTCCCATTCTTTGCCCGCGAGGGGGTTGTTTTTACAGATAGGTGCATCCGGAGCTAATTTACGCTCGAATGCCGGAGCGTAACAGTTGATATTGCAGGACTCGCAAGTCACCACGTCTTTAAACCGCTTTTCCTTTACTTTTAAAGGCCAGTAAGGGTCGGCAATTAATTGTCTACCGATGGCCACCATATCCGCCTGTCCTTTTTTCAGAATTGATTCCGCTACCTTTGGGTTGTTGATTTTACCCACGGCAATTACCGGTATTTTAACCATTTTTTTAATCGGCTCCGCGAGATAGACAAAAGTGCCCATGGGATGCTTTTTACTTGGGGAGACGGGAATCGGGCCCCAGCCACCGGTAGAAATATCCAGGCAATCCACTCCGGCTTTTTCTAACTCCTGAGCGTATATCAAACTATCCTGGTGTATTTGGCCGTTTTCTTCCAAAGCCCCCAGCCGAAACAAAATGGGGAAATCCGGACCCACAAAAGCCCGCATGGCTTTAACGATGTCTACTCCCATTTTCATTCTGCCGGTCAAATCGCCGCCGAACTGGTCAGTGCGCTGATTGGTCGCCGGGTTGGAAAATTGTGCCAGTAAGTATCTATGGGCCCCGTGGATTTCCACGCAGTCGAACCCGGCGTCACGCACGTTACGGGCGCCTTTGGCAAAACGGTAAATGATGGCATCGATTTCGGGAAGGGTCAAAGCTCGCATATCCTCCAGCGCGGATGGCGCAATACGTTCTCCGCTGTCCGGGTCCATTTCTTTGCCGGCAGCTTGCACCCCTTTACCTTGTGGAAAGCGGTTCGCCTGCCATAACTGCACCCCGATTTTGCCGCCGGCGGCGTGGATATCACCGGTAAAAACACGCAGTCTTTTGATAAAATCGTTCATGCCTGCGGTGCCACCCCAGAGGTGTTCGCAGGCAAAGTTGTCGATTGCGGTATTGGCAGTTAGAATGAGACCGGCGCCCCCTCTGGCGCGCTCGCTGTAAAAAGCACGGGCCCGCCGGCTATTCATGCCCATATTCAATTGAATGGCCGGATACACAATGCGATTCGGCACGATCATACTACGGATAGAAATCGGTTCGAATAGTTTCATCAAGGGTTCCTTTCGTATGGTTGATTAGAGACAATATTATTTGGTTGAGTCGCAAAGGGTCTAGGTCTTAAAAAATTACTTTTTTATTACCCCTGCCGTTGTTATCGCCTGATTACCTGTAATATAAATTGTTTTAATCTGTATTTGATTTGACAGACAGTATCAAAATATGCATCATGAAGTGTACACCTACAACTCTTGCTTGGGAGTAGGACTGAAAACTGGGGATTACGGATTGAACTCAACAGTCCACCCCACCAAAAGATGAGGTGGCACTCTGGTAAGGTAGGGATAACCCCAAATGACCTAAAATCTTGTCGATTACTTCCTGGTCTTCAATGATACTTATAGTACGCATCAACACCTGGCATTTTGGGCAAGTTAGAGGATCACTTCATAAATCTTTTAAATCAACCTGGCCCAATTCCGATTGGTTTGGCCTTTTCCTCTGGTCGTTCGACCTTGAGGCTCTCAACAGGATTCCCAAAAGATTAATATGATCGGGAGTGGTTTTAGCTTTAGATTGGAGTAAGGTAATGACTTAAGGTCTATAATCTGCCTCTCTCTGGGCAGCTTATCGGACCATATCGCAGGGATGGTCAGGCGATGACCGCCGACACAATGCGCCATTTTCGCTTTGACGCAACGTGTCGGCACTATAGCGAATTCGAAGTAGGGGCGGTGTATCTCAGCTTTAATAACCAATGCCAATGATTTTGTATTTTGTTATGGCCTCCTGGATTATTGGCCCAACAACAGAAGCTCCAAAATCGGCGTTATAGCAGGAATTTGAACAACGCCAGCGGTTACAGGTCGCGACGGCGCTACATAGCCGCTACAAGTCGCGTTGGAGCAGGTCCCTTGTACACCTTGACCGCCGACTGGAATGGTACGGGCGGCGCCAGTCAACAGGGGCGAGAAAGACAGCGCAAAGCCCGGTGTCCCGCTCAAGTTGCTTGTGGAATCTTCCGTCAACAGAAGGACTTGATCGGGTCCCGGAGTGAGTCCGGTACAGGGTGATTCGCAAACATAATTAAATTTTGCGCCCTGGACCGAGGCACCAGTAGTCGTGGTCACATTGACGGAAGTGAACTCGTTTGTACTTTCATCGAAAGTAAACGTACCGGAAGCGTTAGCTCCGTCGTTAAATTTAACTCCCATTAATCTCCAAGTCTTTTTAGGGAGCATAGCCATAGTGTAGGCGCGATCCGCCCTCAACAATCCATAGCCGGAATTAACGTCCCATCCCGTCGCTTCTATGTCGAGGGCTGTTGAGTACATTATTGTCCGGATCTGTTTTGGGGTCAACGACGGTTTGCCAGATTTCAACAGCGCGGCGATGGCAGCGGCATGCGGCGCAGCAGCCGAAGTGCCGCAGAATGGATTGAATCCGGTCACAGCCGAGGCAACGCAATCCGCAGCAGAGATATCGACCTTGTTGAGTAAAGATCCACCGCCCGTACCGTACAAAACGTTTCCGGGTGTGAGCGCCGTTCCAGCGGGCGAATAGAAAATCCGACGCGGCCCGTCCGAACTGTAATTTTCAACCGGGTTCGTCGGGCCGCCGACGAAGACCCCACCACTCGCCGTGGAAACGTTCACTGCAGCCAGAGTGACCGCGTTTCCCGCCGCATTGTGGCCAAAGGTGTTGCCGTTGGTGCCAATCGAAAGGCGGCCCCGTTCGGTGTCCAGGCGCAAGGCGCGGGTTGCTGCCATACCTTGATAATTCACGATGACGATTTTCGACCCGGCCGGAATCGTTACGGTATTGATATATTCCTGCGGGTCTTGAGAACAAGTCTGGTTATTGGTTGATGAGGCGAGGACAGTGGTCAGAGTTGAGTTTAGTATGAACAGGTCGTAATCGTTGCATGAAGCACCCATCGGATCGCTCCAGCTCAATACCTCCCACTTGGACCCGCCCTGTGCGGTCAGGGTATTGGTGTTGGATCCGTTGAACGAATGGATCGTGCCTCCTTCGCTGATGGCGCCTATTGTGGTGCCGCTGTCCACGAAGTCGCCTTCCCATGTTCCGGAAGTGCCTTTTGCGAGGCTTCCGGAGTTCGCAGCGGAAGAGAAATAAAGGGCACCACTGCTGGTTACAGTGTTGACGGCCTGAGCAATCGTGCCGTCCTGAAAGGCGGGTTCAAGGAAGAAGGTCATGTCATCGACGATGATGTCGCAATTGTGCGGGGAGTTACGCAGTGCAATGATATTGGCTGCGAACTGTGTGATGGTAGGACCCCCCTGGGCAAACCCGAGCGTGGCACCGGGTGCCATCTGGTGCACGATTTCCAGCATGGCAGTTCCCTCGTCGCCCGAGCCGGCTTGGCCGGACACCACATCGACTGCAGGAAGGCGGCCGGCTGTCTGTTCGGCTGACAGCGAATTCACCCCGTCGGACAGGACGCACACTTTGACGCCGGTTCCGATAATGCCGTTCCCTTGCACCACGTCGGCACCGTGCGCGATCACGTTTGCAGGATAGACTGTATTGGTGGTCGCGATGCTTGCCAACTGGGCGGCCAAGGCTTGCTGCTCCTCTGGAGTAGGAATGTAACGGTTGGTGAAGCCCGGATCGAAAGGGCCGACCCAGCGCACGTCTGGCCATCCTGCAACGGTGAGCAATGAGTCGACCGGCAGCCTTGCGGTTATCTCCCTATACCCGCTCACAGCGTTAAGGTCGGTGGCTCCCAGGGCCATGAGCGCCCTAACAATACCATCCGTCCCGGTGGCTGTCGGGGTGAGCTTTATCGTGACTTTAACCGTGCCGTCGCTGGCAACGTTGGCTTGGATGAAATTTTGGACGTAAGCCGGCGGGGTTACCGCAATACCCGCGGCAGCCTTTGAAAACAGGCGCGCCGCCTGAAGGAGGTTCGAGTCAATCTTGTTTTCATCCGGTGTGCGCAACGCCTTCTCCGCCAGAATCGCATTAATCTCTGCTACGGCCGAAGCCGCAATCGTCTGGTTGCCTTGATCGGAAGTGATATTTACTGATGCGGCAGGCGTGGTCGTAGTATCACCCAGCCATCCCGACGAAACCGGCTGGTTGCTTTGATCGGAAGTGATATCTGTCTGTGCGCCAAGGGTGGCGTTGCACAGCCATCCCAACAAAAAGAGAACAACAAATATTTTCCAGCAAATGCATTTCATAATGCCCTCCTTCCTTGCCTCACTGATTTGTAATCACCATTGTTTATTTGATAAGATTTTTTTTTGATGGGAAGAGTATAAGGAACGAAAAAGACACAGTCAAGGAGAAAAATAGGGCTTCAACGGGTGTGCTTTATAAATGAATTACCGTTTGTAATGTAGTATAAAGAGCCAAAATTGAAAAACAACATTTCAGGAAGTACTCTATTCCCCTCAAAAGGCTTATCAAGAGGAAAGTGTTGCGTAAGGAAACACCAATAAAAAAACATATAATTTAAGATCTGGCCCTAATTTCCCTGGAATCCTTGAACCCTATTTTTGTGTTAAATAATCCCGTCCCAGGCTTTCCGTTCAATCCCGCCGGGATCATTTTCCACGATACACTCGTTGTTGAAGAGCATGGTGGAGCGTTTCTCCGTGGTGTATTTCGGCCACTTAGGAATCCCCTTATGGTTGGGATTGCCGGTGCGGGCAAACGCCGCCCAGGCCTTGCTCATATTGGCTGCCAACTTAAAGCGTTCTGGGGAATGGCCTACCAGTCTGATAGACGCATCAACATTGTTGAATACATATGGGATCTCAAAGGTATGAGCGGACTTGAGCCTGCCGCGGGAGACCGGGCTTTCCCAGGTAAACAGGTACATATAGACCGGGGCCTTACCGCCGGCCTGTTTTCGCTCGGCCAGCCGGATGGAGCCAACCCGTGTCTGGTCGCTGGTAATGGCGATCAAGAGATCGGCAGGAGTGGCTTTAGGCATTCTCCTACGATAGGTGGCGAGAAGGTCTTCCAGCGTGGCCTTCAGGATCTGTCTATTCGTCCATCTCCTGGCTCTCCTCAGAATGGTACTGCGCATGGATTCTTCATCATACTCTATGGACTGCCCATCGGTCATATTGATGGAGAGAAAAAGGGTCATCTCATCCTTGTTGGTCCCGACGATCAGGGGCACCTGAGACGCCGTTGGTGCGGCCACGGGATCAAAGGGATGGACAGGGATGTTTCTCCCGTCCAATACGGGAGTGGTCTGGTCCCCACCCGGTAGGTTCCCTCCCCTGGTGTAATGCAGCCAGGCATTATTGAGGACATCGGTACGAAATTTATGGAGATCATCGATCCGTTCTGGGCTGACGCGGACTAGGTCGAGAAACCCCTTGGCATTTTTTGTCGCCTCTTCCACGGTCAACACCTTCAGACAAGGGCCGCTCTGGATCACTGCCCGGTGAAACAGTCCTTTGGCTGCGGGCATGGCCATCAGGACGCTTACCTTGGCACCTCCTCCGGACTCGCCGAAAATCATGACCTTGCCGGGGTCGCCGCCAAACAGGGAAATATGGTCGCGCACCCATGCAAGGGCGGCCACAAGATCGAGTATCCCGGCGTTTCCTGAACCGGCATACCGTTGGCCGCACAACTCCCCGAGATGGAGATAGCCGAAGACACCGAGACGATGATTCACCGAGACGACGACCACATCGTACATTTCGGCCAGGGAAGCGCCCTCATAATAAGGAAGCTCGCTACCGGATCCGGTGATGAATCCGCCGCCGTGAAACCAAACCATGACCGGCCGTTTCCCATTGTCGTTCAGGCCGCGAGTCCATACATTCAAGACCAGGCAGTCCTCTCCCATCGAGTCAATACCGCCGCCCCCATGAAAATCCGGCCGTATCAAACCGTAAGAAGGCTGCCAGCAGGCCTGTCCATAGCGGACAGTTTCCTTCACTCCGGACCAGGGTGTCGGAGGGGTAGGCGGCATGAAACGATTCGGCCCGCCGGTCGGCCCTCCATAAGGTATGCCTTTAAAGGAATAGACGCCGTTTTGGGTTGTTCCGCGCACCTTCCCATAGGCGGTTTCCGCGGTTGCCCTTTTCATCGTTAAAATCCTCCTGTCTTTTTAGGCCTTATCTTCAGAGAGATCCATCCAATTGATCAGCCACCGATTTCTTGCAGGCCCGGCAGCGTTGTGCACCCCTGAAAAGAGGTTTCCCGCATGAAGGACAATGATAGCGTTCGCATTCCAAGCGAGCCCATTCAATACTTCCTTTTTCATCACCCTGTTCTTCTACTTTAGCCCGCCAGATGGGAATTGTCCTTATCATCACTCTTTTGCCTGTGGCCAGTCGGAAATTTTCTATATGTCTGCATGGCCACTCCCGGCATTGATGGCAGGAATAGTATCCCTTGGCTTTTACACACTCCCTTATATCGCAGGACTGGCAATAGCCATAAAGCTTTTCCGGAGGATCAGACTGCATACATCCCAGGCATTCCGTTTCTTTGGGCGGTGTCCCGTAGAGATTCCCCATAGTCGCCTTGAATTTCTCATTGCCATCCCTTGTGGCGATATAAATACCGCAAACCCCACAGTACAATCCGCAGGGAGCCATTAAGTCTTTGTTTCTAATTTCTTTTTCATTCCATCCTTCCATTTTTTGCTCCTTATAATGAAACAACCAAATTATAACTCACTAAAATATTTTATAAAAGACAAAATTTCTCTTGGTGAATAAACCCAATAAACATCAAGTCCCTATTAGCTGGGTTTTTCTGAAGCGGCCTTGGCCCTGTTTTTCTCCTTGACCCTGTCTTTTACTTGTCTTATACTCTTTCCATCCAAAAGCAAGGTCTTATCAATCAATTATGAAATCGAAAGCCTTTCCGCACCTTCCCTTAAAAGAACTCAAGACCTATTCTCTGAAAGACAGGAAGAGCAAGGTCAGCCTGGAAGATTTTGCCCGTCCTTGGTCTTCCGGAAATTCCTTTGATTCATTCTTAGAAACCTTGCCTAATTTACTTGCGGCCAAGGATTTTCGATCAGCCGTCTCAAAAATATTGGCTGCCAAAAAAGCTGGCAAAACCCTCCATTGGGCCATGGGGGCTCATTTGATTAAGGTCGGCCTGAACCCCATCCTGATCGGTCTTATGAAACAGGGATTTATTTCAGCCTTGTCTCTTAACGGCGCAGGGATCATCCATGATACCGAAGTGGCCATGATCGGTCAGACTTCCGAAGATGTGGACCAGGCATTGGGAAAAGGGACCTTTGGAATGTCACATGAAACAGCCTATTTTCTAAATCGATCCATAAAAAAAGGGGCCGAAAAAGGATTGGGACTTGGTGGAGCCGTCGGAGACTCATTGCTTAAATCCAAATTTCGTTTTTTGTCCCAAAGCCTTCTGGCCACGGCCCGTCAACTGGACATCCCGGTAACCGTTCATGTGGCTATCGGGACAGACATTATTCATATTCATCCTTCCATGGATGCCAAGGCTACCGGCCAGACCACTTATCGTGATTTCCAAATCTTCTGCTCCATTGTCCGTTCCTTGGAGAATGGGGTGTTCCTTAATATCGGCTCAGCCGTTATCCTGCCCGAGGTCTTTCTAAAGGCCGTTACCCTGGTTCGAAACTTAGGATATCCTTTAAGGCGTTTTACGACTGTAAATATGGATTTTATCCGTCATTACCGTCCGGCAACCAATGTAGTCCATCGCCCCACTCTGGAAGGGGGACGAGGATATTATCTGATCGGTCACCATGAACTCATGGTTCCCCTGCTGGCTGCGGCCTTATTGGAGGGCTGGAACAAATCAAGTATCGGTAAAAAAACTTGAAAAACCGGCCCATAATGATTATCCTATATCCTAAAAATAACGTTCGGCGTTAAGCGCCTGCGAGGGGCAGGGTCGTTCGTCAAAAAATATTTTCAAGATTCGTTACTCCCCCAGGATAAGGGGGATTAAAAAGAAAAAAGATTTAAGGAGATTTTAGATGCCTATTTTTGAATATACCTGTCTGGACTGTGGGAATGATTTTGAAACCATCGTCTTTAAATCCACTGAAACCGTTTGCTGCCCTCAATGCAAGCAAGAGAACCTTGAAAAAAAGATGTCCAAGTTTGCTTTTAAAGGAACGGATCGTTTTGTAGGAACCGGTAATTCTTCCGGATGTGGAAGCTGTGCTTCTCATAACTGTTCCACTTGCCATTGACAGGACAAAAAAGTGACGAGTGAAGAGTGACGAGTTATACGCAACGACACAAATCTTTTTCTGTCAATCCCATTGTCAACGATGTCATACCGAACTTGATCCGGTATCCAGAAGCCTTTAATAACTGGATTCCTGCTGGAGTTTATCCCGTACTTGATGGGGGACCGGAATGACGATATTTGGAATTAATTTTGCCTTTGTAAATAAAGAGAATAACGAAACAGGTCATATTACAGCTCTCTTCACTTTTTTACCATCTCTTGTCTCCCGTCACTCGACACCCATCTCTTCATATATATGCCGATAAAAAAAATTAAAATCGGAACCCGGGGAAGTCCTTTAGCCTTACGGCAATCGGTCTGGGTCAAAGAGGCCCTGTCCGGTCATTATCCCCATCTTGAATTCGAAGTAATAGTCATCAAAACCACCGGAGATAAAATCCAGGATGTTCCTTTGGCGGCCATCGGCGGCAAGGGGCTTTTTGTCAAAGAAATCGAAGAGGCCTTGCTTGACAAAAGGATTGATCTGGCGGTCCACAGCCTTAAGGATATGCCCGGGGAACTGCCGCAAGGCTTGAAGATTGGGGCCATCCTGATTCGGGAAGACCCTAGGGATGTCTTGATCTCCCGAGATCGGATGCTGTTAAAAAATATTCCCGGTCAGAAAAAAATCGGGACCAGCAGTCTGAGACGCAAGGCCCAATTGTTACATTTTAGGCCGGATCTCCAAATCGTACCCCTGCGCGGGAACCTGGATACGCGTCTGAAAAAGATGGAATCCGAAGGACTGGCCGGAATTATTCTGGCTGCGGCCGGCATCCATCGGATGGGTCTTAAAGACCGGATCAGTGAATATTTAGACTTTGAGATCAGCCTTCCGGCTGTTGGTCAGGGGGCATTGGTTCTGGAAACCCGGGAAGCAGATCCCCGGATTCAAGAACTGGTGAATATCATCCACCATGAAACTACCGCCCTTTGCACTCAAACAGAAAGAGCTTTTCTCAACCGGCTCCAGGGCGGGTGTCAGATTCCCATAGCCGGCCATGCCTGGATTCAGGGAGAGCGGATTATTTTAAAAGGACTCATCGCCGGACTGGATGGCAGGAAGATCATCAAAGATCAACTGGAAGGTCCTCTTTCTGATCCGCTGGGCCTGGGAATCCGTTTAGCTGAAACGCTCCTTAAGGCCGGGGGGCAGGAAATACTGGAAGGGGTTTTGGAAAAAAAGGCTTAAGGATGGAGTTTAATAATCCATGAAAGGAAAAGTTTTTTTAGTCGGAGCCGGTCCAGGAGACCCGGGTTTGATTACTTTGAAAGGCCTTCGACTCCTTCAACAGGCCGAGGTGGTCGTTTATGATTTTTTAGCCAGTCCTGAACTATTAAAACACATACCTAAAGAAGCGGAGATCATTTATGTCGGGAAAAAGGGAGGAGACCATACCCTGCCCCAAAATGAAATCAATCAATTGATCATCAACAAGGCCTTACTCGGCAAAAAGGTTGTCCGCCTGAAAGGCGGAGACCCTTTTATTTTCGGTCGTGGTGGAGAAGAGGCTGAAGAGCTGATAAAGGCCGACATTCCCTTTGAAGTAGTTCCCGGGGTCACTTCGGCCATCGCCGTTCCCGCCTATGCCGGAATTCCCTTAACCCATCGCCGTTATAATGCAAGTGTAGCCTTTTTCACCGGCCACGAAGATCCAACTAAAGAGGGACAGGCCCTGGATTGGGCAAAGTTGTCCACCGGCATAGAGACATTGGTCTTTCTGATGGGGGCTAAAAATCTATCGGCCATCGTCGAAAAACTTATCCACAACGGGCGTCCGGGAGAAACCCCATCGGCCCTCATCCAATGGGGAACAACGTCCAGACAAAAAACCGTAACCGGCACCCTGAACACGATTGTCCAAGAGGCCGATGAAGCGGCATTAGGTCCTCCGGCCGTCTTGGTTGTCGGGGAAATTGTCAAATTGAGGGAAAAGTTAAATTGGTTTGAAAAACGTCCTCTATTGGGAAAAACGGTCGTCGTCACCAGAACCCGAAAACAAGCCAGTGAACTGGTTAATCAACTCACAGATCTCGGTGCCGAATGTCTGGAATTTCCCACCATTCGTCTTGTCCCTCCTGCTGACTGGTCTGAACTGGATCAGGCCCTCTTGCGAATAGAAGAATATAACTGGATTATTTTTACCAGCCCTAATGGGGTGCGTTTTTTCTTTCATCGAATAAAAATGCTCAATCTTGATCTGCGGATCTTGAAAGGGATTAAGATCGGTGTCATAGGGCCGGCCACGGCCCGAGTTTTGGCCGAATACCATCTTCGGCCTGACCTGATGCCGAAAAAATATCAGGCCGAGTATTTACTGGAAGCCCTGTCTGAATCCCAATTGACCAAACAAAAAATCCTGATACCCCGGGCGAAACAGGCCAGGGATGTCCTACCGGAAGGCCTAAAGCAAAAGGGGGCCGAGGTCTCCGTGTTTTCTGCTTATCAAACTTTACCGACCCTGGAAGGGAAAGAACAATTGGAAGAAAAGTTATCTCAGGGAGCAATCGACTGCCTGACCTTTACCAGTTCCTCCACGGTGGAAAATTTTCTGATCCTGTTCCCCGGGCAGGAGATCCGCTCTTTGATTCAAAAGGTCACCGTGGCCTGCATCGGCCCCATCACGGCCCAAACAGCCAGGGACAACGGGCTTCCTGTCCATATCGTGGCCGAAGAATATACCATCCCGGGACTTGTACGGGCGATTGAGAAATATTATAGGGGACAGAATTCAGAATCCAAAATTCAGGAGTCAGAATAAATCCTCTTTGAACACAGACAGCCTGCTTTAAAAATTAAAACGTTCAGATTCGCAGGTTGATCAAAAAAGTCCAGATGTAAGGCCCCCGCCATCCTGAGGAGTGAGGCGTACACATTGTACGCCGCAATAAGCCTTCCCCGCCGAAAGGCGGGGAAGGATAAGGGCAATCCCGCCGTTGGCGGGACAGATGGACTTTTTTGATCAACCTGTCAGGGAGGTCGCATGCCCCACATCTTCATAACCGATCTCAAACCAGGAGATAAGATCAATCAATTTTTTTTGATCAAACGAAAAGAGCGTCGTCGAACTCGTACCGGGAAGGACTATCTGGATATTTCGCTGGCCGATCGGACCGGAACCATGGCGGCCAAGGTCTGGAGTGAAGCTTTGGATCAATTCGACCCTTTGTTTACTGAAGGGCAATTCGCAGGCCTTGCCGGACGAGTGGAAAGCTATCAGGATGAACTTCAGTTGAACATCGATCGTATCCAGGGAATCCAGCATTGGTCTTCCGAACAACTCAATCAGACCGGTTTTAATCCTGACTTATTGATTCCCGCCACCTCGTTGGACATACCATCCCTTTGGGATAGTTTGCTGACCTGGGTCAAAGAAGAAATCCATCACCCTGCTTTGCAGGCCTTGACCCTTTCCCTTCTCCAAAACAATGAAGAAGGATGGAAGCAGTGGCCGGCTTCCAAAATATATCACCATGCTTATAAAGGGGGACTTCTGGAGCACACCTTTCGTCTGGTTCAACTGGCCCGAGAGGTGGTCAAGCTCTATCCGGAATTGAATCAGGACCTGGTTTTGGCCGGGGCGGTCCTTCATGATATCGGCAAACTTAAGGAACTGGAAGGGTATCTTTCCGAACATAATACCTATGAAGGGCAATTATTGGGTCATCTGGCCCAGGGATGGGAAATGATCCGGCAGGCGGCGCAAGAGATCTCCTGGGATGATTCCAGGATTCTAACTCAGTTGGAACATATCATTCTTGCTCATCACGGCCAATTGGAGTTCGGCTCACCAGTCCTTCCCCAGACCAGGGAGGCCTTGATGGTTCATATGCTGGATGACCTGGAAGGAAAAATAAAGATGATGACCGATCATATCGAACAGGATCGAGGGGAAGAGGCCTTCACCGATTGGCACCGGGTGTTAAAAAGAAAAATGCTCAAAGAGTAAAGCCTTCAATTTTGACAAACCAGTAAAAAAATCATTCATAAGACGGCACAGTAAAAAGCTCTCCCGCCAAAGGCGGGACTAGGCGCGCAAGTCCTGAGGAATGAGGCATACAGTCAACTACGCCGCAATAAGCTTGCCCCGCTGAAAAGCGGGGAAGGGTGCAGCGCAATCCCGCGAAACGCGGGACTGATGGACTTTTTACGAAGCCTTTAATCTTGAGACCGATAGCTTCTATTTAAATCCTGCTGCACATCCTCATTATCAGGATCGATATCTTTCAGTTCTTCCAGCAAGGGCCTGGCCGGAGAAAATTGTCCTCTCCACAAATAATCCTTTGCCTCTTTTTCCAGAAAAACCTTCTTCTGGATCAGGGCCCTGGCTTTAAAATCGTCCAAGACGGTTTGCAACTTATTTTTCAGGTTCGGTTCCAAAGGAAGATATTCCATCTTCCTTTGAGTCTCCTCATAAAGGCCGTTGATAAAAGATGGCTTTCCGTTTTCCGTGATCTCTTTTAAAAAGGAATCATCGACTTTATCCTGCTTTGAAATGATTTCTTTGACCTTTTGGCGGAAGAGTACATCCACCGGCGGGTCAAGTAGTTTTCGAAAGGTACTCTGGGAATCCCAATGCTTGTTCCATCGTTCCAGGAGCCGGGCCTTTTTGATCATCAATACCGGATCAAGGGGGTCTTCCACCTTCAGCAGACCATCAATGGTTTTCACCGCTAGTCCATATTCTTTTTCCCCGCTGTAAATCTCAATTAACCGGCGAGAGATCATCTGGTTCCGAGGAAATCTTTTTTGCAGATCTTCCATCATCTCCTGAATGGTATCGGCTTTTTCCTCCCCCAACAGGTAATCCGCGACCTGGGCAGCGGATAAAAGGACATCGTCATCCTCATCCCCTTTTTCGATCAGCTCGAGATAAAGGGTAGTAGCCTTTTTGCCCTCTCGGATCTCCTGATAACAATCGGCCAGTTCCAGAAGACCACCTTCCTGCGAGCGAGCCAATTCCAATAAAGCTTCCTCAATTTTCTTTACCTCTCTAACTCCCATTTCCCCCCGGCTGAAAACCCGCCACAATCCAAAACGAATCCTCACCGAATCAGGAGCCTTCATCAAGGCCTTCCACAAATGCTCTCTGGCCGAATCATACTTCTCCTGGCGCATCAACAGCAAGGCCTGGGCCAGATAAACCTCATCTAACAGGATTTCCCTTTTCTCCAAATTTTGATAAAAGAACTCGACGTCTTCCCATTGTCCCATTTGAAGCAAAAGCCGTCCGATTTTTCTCTGAATCTCAAGATTTTTAGGATTTTTTATTTCGGCGGCCTTAAGAGCGGTTAGAGACAGTCCTGGCTTTTTCTTTTGAAGATAGAAGTCGGCCCGATCTTGAAAAATCAGATCTTGTTCCTGGGGAAAAGATTTCTCCAATTTTTCCCAGCCGACTTCACATTCATCTCTCCGGTCCAAAGCGGCCAATAACCGTATCCAAGCCCGTTGCACCTTGAACTGGTTGGGATGACTTTGTAACAGAGGTTCGAGAATTTTTCGAGTCGGAGACCACCCCCCACCGTCTATCAAAGCCATGGCCTTTTCAATTAAAATTTCCTGGTCACCAGGCTTGATAGTCAGGGCCCAATCCAGGTAGCTGATTCCCTTCCAGGGACGTCCCTGCAGCCGGGCAACCTCCCCCAATCTCAGAAGGGTATTGCCTTGGTCTTCCCCTAATATCAGGACTTTTTGGAAGGCCTTTTGGGCCTGAGTATAATCCCCTTGATCCAGGGCGTTATAGCCGGCCAGGATCCAGATCCCGGCATGATCGGGTTGTTTCTGGATCAAGGTTTCCAACTGTCGGGCCGCCAAGCCGAATTCCTTCTGGCGATACAAACCGGTAGCCAGCTTGAGGCGGACTTCCCATAGCTCCGGTTGGTCTTCCAGTATCTGTTGAAAAATCTTAAAGGCCTCAGGAAATTGCTGGGTATCAAACAAAAGATCAGCCATTTCAACTTGCAACTTCCTATCGTTTCGTTTCGACAGAATAGAGCGGTAAAGGGGAAGAGCTTTCTCTTTCTCGCCGGAAAAATTATAGGCCCTGGCCAAATTCAATTGTGCAAAAATATTTTCAGGTTCGATGGACAGGGCTTTTTTAAAAGGGGGAATGGCCTGGTCGTAACTCTTGTTTTGAAGGTGCAATTCCCCGATTTTTTCGTGAAGTTGATATTCATGGGGAAATTTCTTGGCTAAAGTTTCATATTCAGAAAGAGCTTCTTTTTTCTTCCCAATAGAAAAATAGGTTTCAGCGATCTCCCTTTGAAGGTCGAGGTTGTTGGGTTCAGCCTTTCTGAGCCTTTGATAAATTTCCAAGGCCTGGGAAAAATTTCCGGTATAAAATAAGGCCCGGGCCTTTTCCAGGAGGGCGCTGCTTTGGTCCGGTTTTTTCTTTAAATAGTCCTCCAGATAAGCCAGGGATTGATCATACTGCTTCCCGGCCGACAGGGCTTGGGCCAATAATAATTGGATTTCCGGTTCTCCCGGATCCTGCCGAACAAGTTCCTGAAGATGAGGCAGGGCCTCTTTGTACCTTTGGGCCGAAACCAGGGTTTGGGCCAGCTTCCTCTTCAGCGCCATCTGTTTGGGGAACTGTTTCACCAGACCTTCCAGGATAAGGATAGATTCATCCAACCGCTGGGTGGCCCCTAAAACGTCAGCCAGGTTCGTCCGGGCCTCGACTTGCTGGGGGTCTCGAATGAGCACCTGACGCCATTCAATCAAGGCCTTTTCCAACTCGTTGATTTGATAATAGTTGGAGGCTAAAGACAAACGGATGGCCAGGTTGTCCGGATCTTTCTGTAAAAGCCATTGATACCGTTCGATGGCCCGTCGGTATTCCTTTTTTTTGGATAGGAGATCGGCCAACTCCTTTTGGACTTTTTGGTTGAGCGGCTGGTGCTCAGCAACCATATCCATCTCGGTGATCGCCTCTCCCCATCGTTCCAGAGTACTCAGGACATGGGCCAGTTCCAGCCGGGCCTCATCCAGATTCGACTTAAGGACCAAAGCTTTTCGGAATTCCTGCACCGCCTCGGGGTACTTTTTCAAGAGGACCCATTGGCGAGCCTTCTCCCAAGAAACTTTCCATAGCGGGGTCGCCAGTGCTCCTTCACCAGGGACCTGTTTGATTTTTGTTTCTATCCCAGGGACTTCCTTGTTGACCTTTGGAGTGCTTGAAGCGGCCGAAGAATCTAAGGGGTCCAGCCCGAAGATGAGAACCCAGACCGTAAACATCAAGGCAATTTTTTGAAAAAGGCCCATCGGGTTCACGGCTCCTTACGACTCAATTTATTATAGAGACTGGAAAGACTGATACCCAAAAGACGGGCGGCTGCTTTTTTGTCGCCCCTTGTTTTTATAAGCGTTTTTTTCAAGACCATCTGTTCAATCTCTTCGAAAGAGATCCCAATAGGAATTTCCAAATGATCCCCTCCATAATGAATATCCGTTATCCGATTCGGCAAGTCGTGAAGTTCGATGGTTTGAGTCTGACAAAGGGAAACAGCCCTTTCGATAGCATTCTCCAGCTCTCGCACATTGCCCGGCCAGAAGTAGCTCCTTAAGACTTGATGGACTTCCGAAGAAAAGCCAGTAATTTTTTTATTATTTATTTCTGTATATTTGTTCAAAAAATGTCCGGCCAGCAGAGGGATATCCTCCACCCTTTCCCGGAGTGGTGGAAGTTCGATGGTGATCACATTTAGACGATAAAAAAGGTCTTGTCTAAAACGCCCTTCTTTGACCTCCTGTTCCAAGTCCTTGTTGGTTGCGGCGACGATCCGCACATCCACCTGGATGGTCCGACTGCTGCCCACCCGCTCAAAAGACCCGTCCTGGAGAACCCGAAGGAGTTTGACCTGCATCCCCAGACTCATTTCTCCGATTTCGTCCAGAAAAAGAGTTCCTCCGTTGGCCATCTCAAAACGGCCCATTCTTTGTTGATGGGCACCGGTAAAGGCCCCCTTTTCATGTCCGAACAACTCGGATTCCAGAAGGGTCTCGGTAAGGGCCCCGCAGTTCATTTTCAACAAAGGGCCTTCCCCCCGGGGACTGGCGAAATGGATGGCTTCGGCAATGATTTCTTTCCCGGTCCCGCTTTCCCCGCATAAAAGCACGGTGCTTCGCGTAGGTGCTACCTTGGTAATCAGATCGATGATTTTTTCAAAGGCAGGGCTGTTCCCAATAATTTTTGAAAAGGAGGCTTTTTCTCTTAACGCCTGGCGTAAACGCCTGTTTTCAGAAAGAAGGCGTTGGGCCTCCAAGGCCTTGGCAATGGATTTTTTTATCTCGGTTAACCGAAAAGGTTTGGTGATGAAGTCGTAGATGCCGCTTTTGAGTGCACTTACCGCAATATCCACGGTGGCCCTGGCGGAAATCATAATAGAAACCACTTCCGGACGCAAGGCCTTCAAGGTTTGAAAAAACTCCAATCCATTCATGCCCGGCATCATTAAATCGATAACCGTCAAGTCCACTTCCTGACTGCGTATTTTTTCCAGGGCCTCTTTCCCGGAATAGGCTTCAAAAACCTGGTGCCCCTCTTTACTCAAGGCTGCGGTCAGAGATTGGCAGGTGTTAAGGTCATCGTCGACAATGAGTATTTGAGCCATCAGCTATGCACCATTTTCATTAATAAAGAAAGTGCAGACAAATCGTGCCCCTTCCCCTGGTTTTCCAACTTCTTGTAAGGTCCCCCCATGAGCCTGGACGATGGTTTGGGCGATATGCAAACCCAACCCGGAATGGGTTCCGGAAAAATCCCCCTTTTCTGTTGCAGAACAAAATTGTTTAAAGAGATTGATCTTTTGTTCCGGAGGAATTCCCGGACCGCTATCGGCCACTTCCAAAACAATCCGGTTGTTTTCTCCTTCCTTCAGAAAAGCTGTCTTAATTTTAACCGTCCCTCCTTGCGGGGTCCAATGGATGGCATTGATCAACAGATTATAAATCAACCGTTCCAGATAAAACTCATCGGCCTGCAGAGGCGGCAGGACTGGGTCAAGGTCTTCCATGATCTGGATCTCTTTTCGGTCGGCCATCACCCGGCACTGGGAACCGACATAAGTCACGGAAGCATTGAGATCCATCGGTTCTAACTTTAGAGTAAAGAGTCCTTTTTCAATCTTGGATATCGTCAATATATTGTAAAGATGTCCTAATAATTCCTCGATGCTTTCACCCATCCCGGCCAATCGCTGTTTGACTTTCTCTGAAAGGTTTTCCTCCAACAGGGTTTCAATCATCAGACTAACCCCGGCTATAGGGGCCTTGATATCATGGACCAACATGGAAAGAAAATCCACATTGGCTAAAATTTTTTCTTTTTCCTCCTGCAGGATGCGATTCCGTTCCTTAAGGGTCTGGGCCATTTGGTTGAAGGATCGGGCTAGCCCCCCCAATTCATCCTTGCTGATTTCAGGGATGGGGTTTGTAAGATCACCGGAAGAGACCCTCTCGGTCCCCAGAGATAGCAGAGAGATTTGCCGCCTCATCCTTGAAGTTAGTAAAATCATTAACAGGATACCCAGTAAAGCCCCTCCACCACCTACGCCCAAGATGGTCCATCGCAAGGAATTAACTGTCTGATTTAGTTCAACTCTCGAAAGGCCAATGACTAAAAAACCGATAATGTCCCCTGTCCGGTCTTTCAAGGGCAGGGATTTCATGGTATAGGATTTTTCTTCAACCACTACCGGCATGGGCTGGCCCATCAGGGCCTTGATATCATGAAGCACATCTTCGGAAAATTCCAATTCATCACCTTCGCCCTCTTTTTTGGTGAAGGTGCTGGCAATGACTTTTCCCTCCCGGACAATGGCCATAAACAAATCATTACCTTTGGCCAAATCACTCAAATACATATTGTCGATCAAGATACCGGTATAGACCCGGCCAGCTAATGCTTCCTCATGATAAACAGGGGCGCTGCCGCTAATCAAAATGCCCTGTTCCCATTTGCTTAATCGCACTCCATAGGTCCCGACTATGGTCTTTTTTAAAAGGCTGCTCCCTATTGAGCTCTCCTGATGGAGGTCGTCTGATACCAGTCGAATCAGTTCTTTCCCATCCTTCCCGAAAACCAATAAAGCGTCCAGATCGGATTCTTTAAAAACCGGAGAGATCAAGGCTCGGATATTTCTTTTGTCCGCATTAGCTACTAAGGGCCCCATCCGGCCGAAATTGGCGAAAGCCATGGTTAATAACCGGATCTGGTCCTTTTGCTTTTCCAGACTAAAGAAAATCTTTTCGGTAAGGTTGTCCAGCCTCCTTTGATGCCGTTTATGGACCTGTTGGGTTATAATCGATTCAGCCACTAGCAAAACGGCAGATAGGGCCAGGGCAAGGGAAAACACATAAGTGAGGATTAGTTTAAAGCCGACTTTGTGCTGAAAAGACATTTATGAAACGTTTCCTATCGATAATAATATAAAGAATACAGAATACAGGAGTCAGAATTCAGAATAAAAAAACAATCCTTTTGTTAATTTATCCTTCTGAATTCTGACTCCTGTATTCTAAAATTAAAACTTTATTGTTGGTATTAAATCAAAAATCGTCTCCAAAATCGGACGGACTTCCTTCCCCGCCAAGGCCATCCCCTCTTTCCGATTCGGCCATGGCCTCATCCACCATCTGATCAAAATCTTCTCCCCCCATTTCTTCACCCATTTCTTTTCCCATCTTTTTCATCCATCGGGCCACACTTTTGGGATCATTTTCATCCAGACCACCAAGCTTGGAGGAATCTGCCATACCCTCCAGGCGAGCCTCTTCGGATTTAACAACATTCACGCGGGAAACGATCCTTTTCAATCGGGAGCCATTGCATTTTTTACAGCGCAACTCAGGAATCTCTTTTTCCAGATTCATGATTAAGAATGTGGACCGTTTTTGACAATCCCGGCATTCGTATTCATAAATCGGCATAGGATATACCTCTTAAAAAAATTAAGACTTCAGATTTCGGATTGCCAAATTTAACTACCGGCATCTTATTATTTCCTAATATTGAACGTTGGGTGGACAACTTTCATGTCCTGAACTTGATTCTTTCCTCGTCACTTGTCAATTTTGTCACGTATTTTATTGATCCTATCGACACTCCAATCGACCGGACAACGAACCAATTGGCCGGTCTTGCTTTCAAACAAGACATGCCCTTTTTTTTGCCCGAATTCAAACAGGGATTTGGTTATTTCCACATCCTGTTGGCAATATTCAGTCAGGAGTTCAAACTTCCTTTCTCGGAACCATTGGACCGCCATAAGGCCGTCCCCGCTTTTGGGGGTCCCTAAGGTTTTTTGCCCCAGGTGATCCAGGCTCAGTCGAAAACCCAGGCAGGAAAAGACATCTTCCAGCAAATCGAGGGTCGGGAGCGAATTAAAGTCAAAGGAAGAATACCCTGTTAACACCCCGAAGTCAAAGCTTTTGACATTAAACCCGACGATCAGATCAAATTTTTTCAAGTGCTTGATCAAAGCCTGGATATCCGCTTCCTGATAATGATAAAAGCGATCGTCCTGGCTGTCATAGACCACCCCAACGGATAAACGCATCAGGTGTTTGTTCCCCCATCCTCCCACTTCCTCAGCCAGGCGTTGGGTTTCCAGATCAAAGAAACCGAGGCGAAGATTTCTGGAATCAGGACTTAACGACTTGGGGTCCTTCATGGATGCCATGGCATTTGAAGCTAAAAGGTTGCCTTCCGAAATCCGGATGGGGATTTGCCCGAGAAGCAGCCGGCTTAGATAAACAGCCCCAAGCTTATCCAAAGGTTTATTCCCTGAACCGCACTGAGGCGAATGAATACAAGAAGGACATCCGTTCTCACAAGGGCAATCCGAAATCAAATGGAGCGTTTTTTGAAGCAGGCCTTCAATAATTTCATAACCCCTTTTAGCCAATCCCACACCGCCGGGATAGCCGTCATAAATAAAGATGGCTGCTTTCCCCACCTGGGGATGATGGGGATAACAGATCCCGCCAATATCTCCCCGGTCGCAGAGGGCATAAAGGGGAAAGATGCTGATGGCCCCATGTTCCAGGGCATGAAGGCCTCCCATAATATGAAAGCCCTGACTTTTGAGTTGTTCCTGAATGACTTCTTCGATTTCAATCCACAATCCTTCGGTTTCAAAGGTCTGAGAGGGCAAGTCCAAAGGATAGACCCCCAGGAGTTCCTGCCCGTGAATGGCCCGCTTCTCATAACCGGTGAAGGTCTCGGTCACCAGAATCCGGCCGAAGTTGACCAAGAAGTTTCCTATGGGCCGCACCTGTTCCTGTTGAATAATTTCGGTTTCTTTCTGGGCCACGATCCGGGTGTAGTAGTTGACCTCCCTCCGGGTCACATAGACATTTTTTTCTTTAAGCTCCAATCGATCCACCAGGAAAGACTCGGCCTTATGAAGGTAGATAGCCCCGGGGTGGCATTCGCGAAAGGCCCTCAGCCGGTCCAGGGTCCCGACCACCTCCCCTTTTCCCCCTTTGAGTATGGTAAATGCCTCTCCGACGGACCGGATATTGACTTCGCGATGGGGATGTCTCTTGGCCGATACCCATTCATCTCCCCGAGCGGTCAACAGCAATCGTCCTTCCTTTTCAAGTTCCTGGATCTCTCGAACATGATGAGACGGCTGCAGAAAAGGATCTCCGGGCGAAAGGGGAAATTCAGCAGCGGCGCAAGTCAAGTGCGCTTTGAGGATAGGACTGTTATCAGGATCCACCACCGCGGTTTCAAAACTGCGCTCGAAGAAATCCTCCGGATGGCGAATGAAATATTGATCCAGGGCATCGGGTTGGGCAATCAAAATAATGGCCGATTCTCTCTGGCTCCGTCCTACCCTTCCCCCCCGTTGCCAGGTATTGATTACACTTCCCGGATAGCCGACCAGCAAACACACATCCAGACTGCCTATATCGATGCCCATTTCCAGGGCACTGGTTGAAATGACCCCCAATAATTCTCCTGAGGCCAGTCTTCGTTCGATAATCCGCCTTTCTTCGGGCAGGAAACCGGCCCGGTAAGAGCTGATTTTTCCTTTCAGATGCGGGGCCATCTGTTCCACCCACATATGGATCAATTCCGTAACCCTTCGTCCCTGGGTAAAAAGGATGGTTTTTTTACCTTTAGAAAGGCAATAGTTAAAAAGACGGGCACCGACAACGGAGGCGCTGATATCCGGATTCAGAAAAAGAAAATGTTTGGTCGGAGAGGGAAAACCGGATTCCTGAACCACCTGAAAAGAAAGGCCGGTCAGCGACTCGGAAAAAAGTTCGGGATGGGCAATAGTCGCCGAACACAGGACAAACTGGGGAGAGCTCTGATAAATCCGGCAGATCCGGCGCAGTCTCCGGATGATTTGCACCAGGTGGCTGCCTAAGATTCCTTTGTAAACATGGGCTTCATCGATGACCACTAATTTCAGGTCCTTGAAAAAATCCTTCCATTGCTCGTGATAGGGAAGAATACTCATATGAAGCATGTCCGGATTGGAGATTAGTACAGGGGGAGGGTCTTGACGGATCTTTTTTCTTTGTGAAACCGGGGTATCCCCATCGTAAATGGCCGAAAGATGCTTTCCGGATTGCGGCAGAGAAGAAGCCCATTCTTCAAGGATCTTCCGTTGATCCTGTTCCAGGGCCTTGATCGGAAATAGGTATAAGGCCTTTGAACAGGGGTTTTGAGTCAGGTGAAGCAGACTGGCCAGAACATAAATCAGGGATTTGCCGCTAGCCGTGGGAGTCGAGATGATGGTCGGCTCCCCTGTTTGTATTTTCTCCAAAGCCTCTACCTGATGGGCATACAGACGCTTAATCCCCTTATCGGTTAAAGCCTTTTGGATCAAATCGGGAAAGGGTGTCTCCGTCCGCCCCCAACGGGAAGGTTGGGCCGGTATCCTTTGATGAAAACAAATCATCGCACCCAATGGGGTTTTTTTAAGTTGTCTTAGAAAAGATTCCACGGCTTTCTTGCTGAAGAATGATAATGAGGAGCTTCAAGGGTATCATTTGACGGAAAAGGATTCAACCAAAAAGTATTTATTAAGGATCTCATTTTAGTCTCAAAATTTAAAAGAAAAGCTCGTTGGAATTAGGTGTAGAGGGTCTATATTATTTTGAGACCCTTAATATGTCCCAGGTGGCATCCGGCAAGGTGATCAAGGGTTTAGTCCTGCCACAGGCAAGACTCGAATCCCGGCCATCCCGCTTCCTTTTTTAATAATATCATTAAAATAGACTAAGAATAACACGGATTCGATTGACAGGATAGGAAAAATGGCTATAATTATAAAGATAAGCAAGGCAGATTCTTCCTGAATCCCTTTCCCTGCCTTGTGGCAACCGAAAGGGGGATGAGGCTAATTATGAGCGATAAAGATTATTATAAAACCCTTGGGGTAGACAAAAAGGCTACCGAGGAAGAGATAAAAAAGACCTACCGCAAACTGGCCATGAAGTATCATCCTGATCGAAATAAAGGGGACAAAAAGGCTGAAGAAAAGTTTAAAGAGATAAGCGAGGCCTATGCGGTATTGAGTGATAAAGAGAAGAGAAAACAATATGACACGTTCGGGTCCGATGGATTTCAACAGCGATACAGCCAGGAGGACATCTTCCGAGGTTTCGATTTCAGCGATCTCTTCAAGGAATTTGGCTTCGGTGGGGGATTTGAAAATATTTTCGGCCAGAGGACCGGCCATCCGGGTGGGGGGGGCTATAAGACCTATACCTTTAACCGAGGCGGCCAGGGCTTTGATTCTGGAGATCCTTTTGGGCAACATGCCGGCGCAGGCCGGCCGCAACGTGGGGACGATCAGATGTATGAACTGGCCATTACCCTTAAAGAAGCGGCCTTAGGAGCAGAGAAACAACTGTCTTTCCCGACGGGAAGAAAGACCGAAAAGGTCGTGGTTAAAATCCCCCCGGGTATCTCCACAGGGAAAAAATTACGCATCCATGGAAAGGGAGGCCCCAGTCTAATAGGTGGACCCTCAGGAGACCTTTTTATTCAAATTAAGGTCCTGGAAGATCCGATATTTAAAGTTGAAGGACAAAACCTGGTGGTGGAGAAAGAAATTAACTTTTCCCAGGCAGGTTTGGGAACCAAAGTGGAAGTTCCCACCTTAGAGGGAAAGTCTCTTCAAGTCAACATCCCTGCCGGAACACAACCCCAATCCAAGTTACGCTTAAAAGGATATGGGCTCCCTATGTTAGGGAATAAAGGCAAGGGGGACCAGTTGGTCAGGATTGCCATCAAAGTTCCCAAGAAATTGTCGGACCGTCAGAAAAAACTCCTGGAAGAATTGGCCCGGGAAGGGCTTTAGTTGAAAAAATAAACTATGCCGTTATTCAATCACCTGGCTGTTGATTTAGGGACCACCTACTCCGTTGCCTGTCTTTTCGCCAATGAGGACTTCCTGGTTGAGCCTACCTTTGTAGCCTTAAAAAACCAGCATAAAACTCCCCTGGCCGTGGGTTGGGAGGCCAAAGAGATGCTCGGCCTGACTCCGAAAAATATCCGGGTGATTCAGCCCTTACAGAACGGGGTTATTTCCGATTTTGATGTCTGCAGTACCTTCCTGCAGGTCCTGATCAAAAAAGTCTTAAAAAACCAAAGAGGAATTGTCCGTAATGTTCTTTTTTGTCTTCCTTGGGGTGCCACTGATGTTGAGATCAGGGCCTATCGAAAACAACTGGAACTTTTTCCATTTTCACGGATCTTTCTAATCAGGGAACCCTATGCCGCAGCCTTGGGAGCAGATATCCCTCTTGAAAACCATTCCGGGAACCTGGTGATAGATTTAGGAGGTGGAACCACTGAAATAACCATCCTGTCCTTTGGTGGAATCGTAAACTGCATCTCTCTCAAAATCGGCGGTAACACCTTGGATCAGGCTATTAAGCAGGATATCGAACTTAGACATCAATTTTCTGTTGGTCTGAAAACTTCTGAAACTTTGAAAATACTTCATGGCAGCGTAGCCCCGGTCAAAGAGGATTATGTCTTCGACATTAAAGGGATCCATCGAGTTTGTCGTTTTCCAAGGCAGGGCCAGCTTAATACCGTCAATCTTCGCTTGGCGTTGGAGATCCCCACCCGAAAGATCCTAAGTGGAATAGGCCTGGCCTTGGAATCTCTAACTCCTGAATTGATTACTGATATTTCAAACAACGGAGTCACGCTGGTAGGGGGCGGGGCCTTACTACCGGGTTGGCCCGAACGAATTAAAAAAAGATTCAACTTATCGGTTCGAATCCCTCCGGAACCCCATCTCTGTGTAATCAAAGGCATGAAAAAAATCTTGACCGATTTGAAAAAATATAGACCCCTCCTGGAAGAATAATGAACCAACCCCGGGCGATCCTCACTCCAAAAGGAGAGAGATGGTTCAGGTCCGGACATCCCTGGATATTTCGAGATGATGTCTTCTCAGTAGATAAAACTGAAAACGGGGACATAACCGCTCTTTTTAACCACCAAAATACTTTTTTGGGTTGGGCCTTTTATAGCCGTTTTTCTCGTATAACCTTTCGCATCATTACCTCCCAACCCCATATCATTGATCAAGCCTACTGGCGTGTTACCCTGCAAAAGGCCATCGAAGGACGGAAAACATTATTGGACCATAGTCAGGCCTGCCGGATCGTTTTTTCAGAAGCCGATGGTATCCCGGGATTGATTGCCGACTGGTATGCCGGTCATCTGGTCATCCAGACACTTATTCCAGGAACAGACAATATATTAGATAAATTTAATGACATATTTCATGAACTACTTCATCCCACTTCCATCCTGATACGAAACGACCTTGAGGCACGAAAAGTAGAGCATCTTCCTCAAGAGGTCCGAACCATTTCCGGGCAAGTCCATGAAAATATTCGGATTCAGGAAGGCTCGGTTCAATATTGGGTAAGTACAATGGAGGGCCAAAAAACCGGGGCTTACCTGGATCAAAGAGAAAACAGACTTCATCTTGGTTCATGTGCCCAGAGTCATGGAAAGGTCCTGGATTGTTTTTGTTATACTGGAGGATTTGCCTTGCATCTGGCCCCTAAGGCCGAAGAAATTATTGCCGTAGATGATTCGGCTCCGACCTTGGAATTAGGCCGGAAAAACGCCGAACTAAATGGCTTTTCCAATATCCATTTTCAGAAAAAGAACGTTTTTGACTATCTAAAAGAAGCCGACAAACAGGGCCAGCGCTTTGATCTGATCGTCTTGGATCCTCCCCCTTTTGCCAGGAAGAAATCAGACATCTCTGCTGCCCTCCGGGGATATCAGGAGTTGAATCGCCGAGCCTTACGATGCCTCAATCTTGGGGGGATATTGAATACCTATTCTTGTTCTTATAACGTTACCCAACCTATCTTCCTGGAAATTTTATCTCATTCGGTCCAAAAGGCCAGGGTCAGGGCTCATCTTCTGGAAAAAAGAATACAGGCCGGGGATCACCCGATTTTAATGAACTTTCCCGAAAGTTATTATTTGAAGGGATTAACTTTAAAAGTTATCTAAATTAGGGCAGCCCATTGACAAGCCGGAAAGCCCTTGATATAAAACCTTTAACTTTTGCGGGAGTTACTTTTTAATCCAGGCAAGATTTCTTTGTTCAGGAGGAATCCCTAACATGCCCAGCCAAACCCTTACTTATACCAGATCTACACTGCGTACGGCAGCCTATCTCGATTTTTTGCAGATGTTGACCGGTGTAGCGTTGATCCTTTTCATGTGGAGTCATATGGTCCTGGTGGCCAGTATCAACCTGGGACCGGGGGCCATGAATGCCTTGGCCAAATTTCTGGAAGCTACTTTCATGGCCCAGGTTGGAGGACCTATTGTTGGATTCGGCTTTTTACTCCATTTTGTCCTAGCCGCCCGTAAGGTTCCTTTTCATACCCAAGAACAAAAGGCCATATGGCAGCACAGTAAAAGACTCCGTCATCTGGATACCTGGTTGTGGGTGGTCCAGGCCGTAACGGCCATGGTCGTTCTCATCATGGGTTCCATCCATATTTGGACCATCCTTTCGGATTTACCCATTACGGCGGCCAAGAGCGCGGCCCGCATTCAGGGTGGGTTCTGGCTGGTTTTTTATATCATCTTGCTCCCCATGATCGAGCTTCACGTCGGGATCGGTTTTTTCCGGATCGGGGTCAAATGGGGGGTCATCAAACGTTCCAATCGGCCCTTTTTTAAACGATTGGAAAATATCATCACCCTCATTTTTCTGATTATCGGGACCGTGACTTTGTACACGTTTTATACCTTAGTTTTATAGAAGTGATAAAGGAGTTGCCCTTGGAAACCTACTACACGGATCTATTATGCATCGGCGCCGGACTGGCCGGCGAACGGGTGGCTGTGGAAGCGACCTCCCGGGGTTTTAAGACCTTATGTTTGAGTATTGTCCCTCCTCGGAGGTCCCATTCCTCAGCGGCTCAGGGAGGTATGCAAGCCTCTCTAGGAAATTGCTGTATGGGCGACGGCGATTGTCCGGATATCCATTTCTCCGACACCGTCAAAGGCTCCGACTGGGGTTGCGACCAGGAAGTGGCCCGTCTCTTTGCCGAGACCGCACCGATAGCCGTACGGGAAATGGCCCACTGGGGGATCCCCTGGAACCGGGTTGTGCCCGGCAAGAGCACCTATTTCAAGGCCGGGAAGCAATACGAAAAAATCGAACCCAAGGAAAGGGAAGGAATGATCACTGCCCGGGATTTCGGGGGCACGGCCAAATGGCGGACCTGTTATACCTCGGATGGTACCGGCCACACCCTTTTGTTCACCATGGACAATGTGGTGGTTAAACTGGGGGTGTCTGTCCATGATCGGGTAGAGGTCCTTTCCCTGATTCACGACGGGGTCACTTGTATGGGGGCCATAGCCCGATGTTTGAAAACCGGGAGTCTGCGGGTCTATCTGGCCAAGGCTACTTTGATCGCTACCGGAGGTTACGGCCGTCTATACCGGGAAACCACCAATGCCGTGATTAACGACGGCACCGGTGCCATCATGGCCCTGGATACTGGTATAGTCCCTCTGGGGAATATGGAGGCCGTACAATTTCACCCCACGGGTATCGTGCCCACCAATATCTTGGTGACCGAAGGCTGCCGGGGAGACGGCGGGACCTTAAAGGATGTCAACGAAGAACGATTCATGAATATTTATGAGCCGGTCAAGCAGGAGCTGGCCTCGCGAGATGTAGTTTCCCGCTGGATGACTTACCATATCCGGGAAGGCAAAGGGGTGAAAAGCCCATACGGCGACCACCTCTGGCTGGACATCCGCCACTTGGGGGCCAAGCATATCAAGACTAAACTCAGGGAAGTGGAAGAGATCTGCAATAAGTTCCTGGGCATTGATCCCATTACCCAGATGATCCCGGTCCGCCCGGCCCAGCATTACAGCATGGGCGGGGTCCGAACCAATAAAGACGGGGCGGTTTACGGTTTAAAAGGCCTCTTCGCCGCCGGGGAAGCAGCTTGTTGGGATATGCACGGATTTAACCGCCTGGGCGGCAATTCCCTGGCTGAAACCATTGTGGCCGGAAAGATCGTGGGCGGGAAAGTGACTGAGTTCTTAGAAGGATATGAGGTCCAGTTTAAAACCGAGTCGGTTCGATCCGCCTTAAAGAAAGATGAGGAACGCATTGAACGGCTGATCCAGGGCCGTGACGGTAAAGAAAACGTCTTTGAACTGCGTAAAGCCATGCAGGACGAATTGATGGAACGGGTGGCTATTTTCCGTAACGGAGCCGATCTGCAAAAGGCCCTGGACAACCTTCAGGTCATTTACGAGCGAGCTAAAAAGATCGGCCTCAAATCTAACGGCCTGGGGGCCAATCCCGAACTGAGTCTGGCCATCCGTTTCCAAGGCATGATGCGCCTGGCCTTATGTGTGGCCTATGGTGCTCTGGTTCGCACGGAAAGCCGGGGCTGCCACGCCCGAGAGGATTATCCGGAACGAAACGACCGGGACTGGTTGAAAAGGACTTTGTCCACCTGGAAGGAAGGCGAAAACCTACCCACACTGAACTATGAGCCCAATTCACGGGTCTGGGAAATCCCGCCCGGGGATCGGGGATATGGGACCTGTACGATTATCTGTTCCGAAGATCCGGTGGTCTGTGGCCTGAAACAACCGGAACCGGTATCTGAATTTAATGAATGAGGATAACCTTATGTCCAGAAAGCTGACCTTTCATATCTTTCGTTATACTCCGCTGGATCCTTCCTCCCAGCCGCATCTGGAAGATTTCTGTCTGGAAGAAACCGACAGTCTGACTATCTTTATTGCCCTGAATCAAATCCGGGAGGAACAGGACCCCAGCCTTCAATTTGATTTTTGCTGTCGGGCCGGGATCTGCGGGTCCTGCGCCATGTTGATCAATGGGCGTCCTGATCTGGCCTGCCATACCAAAACCAAGGACCTGCCTGATGAAATCACCTTGTTCCCCTTGCCAGTCTTTAAACTGATCGGGGATTTATCGGTGGACACCGGCACCTGGTTTAGGACCATGAACGAAAAGGTGGAGTCCTGGATACATACGGACAAGGTTTTTGACCCCACGTCCGAAGAAGAACGCATGGAAAACCAGTTGGCCGAAGAAATCTATGAATTGGAAAGGTGCATTGAATGCGGCTGCTGCCTGGCGGCCTGCGGCACGGCCAATATGCGGCCGGATTTTGTCGGGGCCGTGTCCTTAAACCGCATCGCCCGCTTTATGATGGACCCGCGGGATCAAAGGACCGAGAAAGAATATTTTGAAGTGGTCGGGACCGACGAAGGGATATTCGGCTGCATGGGCCTGCTGGGCTGTGAGGACGTCTGTCCCAAAGACCTGCCCCTGCAGGATCAATTGGGGATCCTGCGCCGCAAGATGGGCTGGAGCGCCGTTAAACAACTCTTTCAGCGAAGGGCACGAGGATAACAGAAATTAGTAGAATTCAGAATCCAGGAGTCAGAATTCAGTAGGAGAAAAAAACTAGAAAATGGCTCACTGTTTTTATTCTGACTTCTGACTCCTGCCTTCTGCCTTTTCTTTAGAATTTTCCCTGATGCATAAACTCCGCAATTTCCCGCCTTTTGGGAGCGGCTGGCATTTTTTCCGGATACCCCAGGGGAAGCATGGACACCAACTCGTATCCCTCCGGCACTCCCAAGGCTTCTTTGGCCTTTCCTTGGTCGAAAAGCCCCACGACCACTGTACCAAGACCGAGCGAATGAGCGGTCAAACAAACTGATTGAGTGGCAATCCCCAGGTCATATAAAAACCAGTCCCCTAACTTGGTGGCTGCTTGTCCTTTATAGAATCCCGCCTTTTGCAGCTGGCCGCAAAGGACCAGGACAATGGGTGCCTCCACCATGGCCTTGCCGGCCGGATTGGTCGGAGTTAGTGTGGCTTGAAGTTTTTGTTTGGTCTCCTGGTCTTTAACCACTACCACTTCCCAGCACTGGGTATTGGCCCAGGAAGGGGACCAGCGCAGGGCCTCCAATACTTTATTTAAAACATCCTCCGGCACCGCCTTATCTTGATAATTGCGGACGCTTCTTCGTCCTTGTATGATCTCCAATAAATCAGCCATGAATCCTACCTCCTCCTAACAGGAATTTTTTTAAGTTATAGTAAATTGACCTGAGGGTGTCAAGTTGATAAAAAAATACTCCCCCTTCAACTCAAACCGCCAAACGCTTAACGCCAAACGTTGATGAAAATTTTAATGGTTAAAATAAATTGCCAAGACAATATTTATTACAAAGAAAAATCATGAGGTCAGGTCTTGAACTATAAGTTCCAAAGAAAAGGTAAGGCTGCTAAAAAGTAATTTGGGAAAATATCTTTGTAGGTCATGGGGTGCCGTTTATCAAATTTCATGACCAAACCTCTTCTTAGGTTGTATTAAGGTCAAGGCTTTTATTGTGGTGTTATTCTTCGGCCCTAAGATGCAAATTCCTGTAAATAAATGCAGGCCAAGGCTCAGTCCGAATAATTCTAATGAATCCCTAACTCCACGGGGTAAGCCAGTTGCCGCCAGGCTTTGAAGCCGCCAGCCAGGGGCCGGACATCAGTAATTCCCCTTTTCTTCAACCATAATGCCGCCCGGGCACTGGAGGCTTCGTTGGGTCAGTCGCAATACAGAATGACCTCTCTCCCGCCGGAGAGGTCTGGTAGATCATCCCGTAGTTGTTCCCAAGGCAAGTATACCGCACCGGGAATCATTTGCGGGTCGGTTTCAAATTCAAGGGCATTCCGAACATCAAGGATCAAAAGGTCTTCGGCGGCATCGAGCTTTTGCTTCAGTTCTTCCGGAGTAATCCGAGCCATCCGCAACCGGTGCAAGAATCGTTGACGTTGTGCATACTTCCAGAAGATATAAACCAACAGGCTTCCAGCCACAATCCCCCATAGAAAAATTCCTACCCGAGAGACATAATCCACCACCTGCCCGATTTGATTAGTTAGAAAATAACCAAGACTGATGAACACGCCCACCCAGATACAGGATCCCAGCAGGTCGAATAGAAAAAATCGTAACCAGGTCATCTGTGAAATTCCAGACAGGGGAGCAGCAATCGTGTTCACTCCAGGGAAAAACTTTACGATCAAAAGCGACTTGGCTCCATGCCGAGAAAAGATATTTTTGGTAAGGCGGACGCATGAATCCGGATTCAAGGAGATGCTGCAAAGGAATGGCAATATTGAGCCTCCCTTGCGACGTCCTATTTGATACCAAAAATGGTCGCTTAACAAACAGGCGATTACGGCCAGAAGAAAGGCGATGGAAAAATTCATTTGCCCCACACCGGCTAACGCCCCTGTAAAAATCAGCAATGTCCCGGTCGGCAGGGGTAAACCAAGTTTTTCACCAAGAATTGCCATAAACAAAAGGATATACCCAAACCGGACAAGAATTTCAGTTATGCTATTCATAAAAATATGGCGAAAATATCATTAGAGTCGGATCTTTTATTATTAGAGGTATAAGGGGGGCAATTCCTTTATATTGACGAATTCTCATTTAATCATACCTCTCAGACCTCGAAAGGTAATGTACCGATAAGATTCTTTTTAATCCTCCTCGGCTTCTGATATTTGAACCGGCAATCGGAGGACAAAGACGGTCCCTTGATCCTTGTTGGGACGTACTTCAATGCTTCCACCGTGTTCCCCAATGATTCCATAGACCGTGGATAGTCCCAATCCGGTTCCCTTTTCCTTGGTGGTAAAAAAAGGGTCAAAGATCCGGGGGAGATTTTCAGCTGGAATTCCACAGCCGGTGTCTACAATTTCCACTCCGATCTTGCCTTCCTCCGGGATGGAATAGGTGCGCACCGTCAGGATGCCTTTCCCATTCATGGCATCGACAGCATTGGTCATCAGGTTGATGAAGACCTGATTCAGTTGTCCCGGATCGGCGACAATCGGAGTCAAAAGCGGATCGATTTCTTTGATAATTTGGATGTCATGAAACAGGGCTTGTCTGCCCAGGAGACCGATGATTTGTTCCAGAGATTGGTTGAGGTTGCACTGAACCCAGCGGTGTTTGGTTTCCCGGCTGAAATCAAGCAATTCTTTGACGATATCCTTACATCGCATGGTTTGATCGACAATGTGTTTCAGGTTGGCCCATTTGGGATCTTCAGCAGGGGTCTCTTCAAGCAGCAGGTTGGAATAAATCAAGATTCCTCCCAAAGGATTGTTGATTTCATGAGCCACTCCGGCAGCCATTTTTCCCAAAGAACCCATCTTTTCCGAATGCAAAAGTTTAAGCTGGGTTTCCTCCAATTCTTTTTGCATACGAAATCGTTCGCGCAAATCGGTAAAAATACCGACCGAGGCCATCTCTTTCCCTTCTTCATCGTAAATGATAGCGGCTGAAAGACTGGCCGGGAGGCCCTCCCCTTTCTTGGTAACCAGGTTGACCTGGGTGCTGCTCAATTTACCGGCCGGTCCAAAATCAGGATCTCTGAGCTTTTTCATAATCTCTTTTGCCTGGCCGGGGATATACATCTGGGTGATATGAACGCCGCCATTAATGACCTCATCGGCTGAATATCCGAGCATCAACTCGGCCCCCTGGTTAAAAAGAATAACGTTCCCTTTGATGTCGGCGGCAATGATACCGTCCACAGAGCTGATGATGATATTGGTTAAAAAGCTGTTGGTTTTTCTCAGTTCATTTTCAATTCGGATACGTTCGGACAAATCCCGGAGGTAGGCATAGATTTTCAATGACCCTTCGAGGGGTGCCAAAGCCAGACAGACCTCGACTTCTCTTTGGGTTTTGGACTTGGTGATGATCTTGAATTCGGTACAAACTTTTGGGTTTTCATTGGATTGAAGACGCATCTGGGTCGGCAAACCCAACAAAAATTCCTGATCCTCTGGGGAAAGCAGATCGCTAAATTTCTTGCCGATCAATTGCTCTTTGGAAAAACCTGTGATCTCCGAGGCCAGAATATTGGCGAATTCAATCCGATAATCCTGATCAAAGACCAAAATGCCGTCGTTGCTCAACTCAATGATTTTGGGGAGGGCTTGGTGAACGTCCAATAACTGGGGTCCCATCGGGGGTAAAACCGTAACGTCTTTGGGGGACATAAAATTCCTTATTCCACCTCGTCGGCTCTTTTTTGATGCCGTACGATATCGACATCTTTGAGCTCAAGGCCGGAGGTGAAGCAGAAAAAGGGAAATAAACGATCAACCGACCTGAAAAATTAAACCATTATTAATTATTTTACTTGGAATTCTTAGTCTGTCAACTCAATTAAAAAGGGGACGGTTTAACGGTGAACAGAAACAGCAAAGGGGGGGAGACAAGGAATGCAAAGGTTGATGTTTCGATATTTGTAGATGGTGTTTCATTGGCTCAGAACACGGAATTTTTGATGAACTTGACAAAAATATCTTTGGTCAAGGGCTAACCCCCCTAGGCACTATAGGAGATTATCTTTTCAGTTATCTATTATTAACTTGGCAGTATTCCTGGCTGATTTTATTTCCCGCAGGGCCAAGTTTCTGACTTCATCCGATACGAAGGCAAAGCCGGTGCCGGTCATTCCCGCACGGGCTGCTTTTAAAGCCGCGTTCAACGCCGACAGATGAGTCTAAAAGAAGGCTATTTCATCTTCGGAATAATAAAAAAAACTTTAACCGGGATGAAATCACAGAATTAGAGTATAGAAAAAAAGAAAGGTTGATCGGTTTGGGAAAGATGGCCCCTCCAATCTCAGTTCATACCCTGAAGAATGGGCCAGTAAAATTGAAACCTTTTCTGAAAAAAACAATGGAATTTCTTGACGATCTTCGAGTAAAAAGGGCGGGATTGACGAAATCCTTTGACATCATCATGGAAATCCTCATATACTTATTTATATTAATCAAATATAGCTTCACAAGAGAGATTCTCATTGAACAACTCCGACTCCAAACTCCCAGGCCAGGACAGAAGAAAATCCTCCCGTATAGCGATGGGTGTTTCTATCCTTTTTCCCCATCTTCAAAAAAAATTGATCTGTAACAACTTATCAAAAATAGGCTGCTTTTTTCCTGATTCCGATTTGGGTCCTGTAGGGGAAACCATTCCCCTGCTTATCGACCCTCCGGAGATCGGACTTATTCCTCTGGAAGCCCGAATCATTCATAAAGGAAAGGATGGAAAAGGAACAGGTCTTCAATTCATGGCTATCGATCCGGAAATGGAGGTCAAACTTTCTTCTTTTTTGGAGATCTTTGAAAGTTGATCAAAAAATCTTAGCCTTTCTCGATCTTGGCCCAGGAATCCTTTAAGGAGACGGCGCGGTTGAAGACACACTTCCCGACCTTCGAATCAACGGCATCCAGACAGAAATAGCCCTGCCTTTCAAATTGAAAGATACTCCCTGGTTGGGCTTTAGCCAAACCGGGCTCGATTTTGCAGGAAGTTAAAGTAATCAGCGAGTCGGGGTTTAAGGACGATTTAAAATCCCCTTCCTCTTCTTCGTCTGGGATGGGTTTTATAAAAAGATGATCGTAGAGCCGTACCTCGGCCTCTTGGGCCTGGGCAGCTGAAACCCAGTGCAAAGTGGCCTTAACCTTCCGGCCATCGGGTGAATCTCCCCCGCGGGTCTGGGGATCGTAGGTGCAATGCAGCTCCCTGACCTCTCCGGTCTGCTCATCTCTGATCGCTTCTCTGCAGGTAATAAAATATCCATACCTGAGCCGTACCTCCCGACCGGGGGCCAGACGAAAATATTTTTTAGGTGGATCTTCCCGAAAATCGTCCTGTTCAATATAAAGGACCTTGGAAAAAGGGACGGTACGGGTACCCATATTCGGATCTTCAGGATTGTTAACCGCCGGAAGATCCTCCACCAATGCCTCGGGATAATTATCGATCACCACTTTAAGGGGTTTCAAAACAGCCATAACCCGTTGGGCCCGTTTATTGAGGTCTTCCCGCAGACAGTGTTCCAACAGGGCGATATCCACCAGGCTGTTGCTCTTGGCCACCCCGATCCGGTCGCAAAAATTCCGAATGGACTCCGGGGTATAACCCCGACGGCGCAAACCGGAAATCGTAGGCATTCTCGGGTCATCCCAGCCGGTCACAAAACCATCCTGGACCAATCTCAAGAGTTTACGCTTGCTCATCACGGTGTGTGTCAGATTGAGCCGGGCAAACTCGATTTGCTGGGGATGATAGACCCCCGGCTCATCCAGGAACCAGTCATACAGCGGACGGTGATCTTCAAACTCGAGGGTGCAGATGGAATGGGTGATTTTCTCGATCGAATCGCAAAGCCCGTGGGTGAAGTCGTACATGGGATAAATACACCAGTGATCTCCAGTCCGATGATGGGCGGCATGGAGGATACGGTACATGACCGGATCCCGCATATTCAGATTTGGCGAGGCCATATCGATTTTGGCCCGCAAGGTTCGGGAACCGTCCTCAAATTCACCGGCCCGCATACGTTCAAAGAACTGCAGGTTTTCCTCAATAGATCGGTTTCGAT
>JBEKPQ010000012.1:0-50248 GCA_049520575.1 Thermodesulfobacteriota bacterium
AAAGATGTCAAAAAGAAGTTCTGGGAAGGTCGGGAACGATCTATTGGCTAATGAACCATTATCAAAAAAAGGAGGGAACGACAATGAATTTCGACAAACTTTTTGAACCGATTCAAATCGGGGCCATGGAGCTGAAAAACCGTATCGCCATGGCCCCCATGAACATGGCCTACACGGACCCCCTGGGCTATCCAGGAGATCAGGTCCTGGCCTGGTACGCCACCCGGGCGCGGGGAGGTTTCGGACTGCTCATCACCGAGGCGGTCATGGTCAATCCCCATGCCTGGTACGGTGGCGAGATAATGAATGTATCCCAATTTACAGATTATCGCTATTACCGCTTCTGGGGCAAGGTCCTCGACACCATTCATTATTATGACCAATGCAAGATGTGCATTCAGCTGAGTCCGGGATGGGGAAGGCAGGGGCACCCCCATGTCACCAGCCCGGAGGTATATCCTGCAGCGCCATCTCCGGTCCCGGTGCATATCGATCTGAGGGATCTTATGGCCAATAAAGGGTGGGAAACCCAACTGAAGAAACGGGTCTCCAATCCGTCGGCCAATGCCGTTGATTTTACCGAGTTGATTAAAATGTCCGATGAAGAATATTACTCTCCGGAAAACCAATTGGCTTTGAAACAGATGCTCATGGGTATTTCCCCGGAGCTGCATAACATTCTCTGGCGAGAGACCCCGCGGGAGATCACCATTCCCGAGATCAAGGAAATGGAAGACCGCATGGCCATCCAGGCCGAGGAAGCCTTCAAGCTCGGCTTCGATGCCGTAGAGATCCACAGCCCTCACGGCTACCTGATCCATCAGTTCCTGTCCCCGATCATGAACCATCGGGTGGACGAGTACGGCGGGAGCCTGGAAAACCGGGCCCGCTTCCTGACCAATATTATCACCAAAATTCGGGAGAAGGTCGGAAGGGACAAACCGGTCTGGTGCAGGCTCAGCGGCGCCGATCTCATGCCGGGCGGGGCCACCCACGAGGATCAGTGCCAGGTCGCGGCCATGTGCAAGGATGCGGGAGTGGATGCCATCGATATCTCCCAGGGAAGCTATCAGACCGCCGGCTCCACCTTCGCCTATGCCGGCGAGGGTAATTTCACCCGATGGGCCAAGGGCTTCAAGGAGGCCACAGGACTTCCGACCATCGCACCCAATTTCATGAATCCAGAGACATGTATAAAGGCCATGACGGAGGATTCGCTGGATATCGTCTCCCTGGGACGTCAAGCCATTGCCGATCCTTTCTGGCCGGTAAAAGTAAAGGAAGGGAGAATCAAGGACATCGTCAAATGCACGCGGTGTCAGCAGTGCTTCTCCACCTTTATTTTCAATCAGTGGACCACCTGCAAGGTGAATCCCACCGCTGGCCGGGAGCGTTTTCTTCCTGAGTTGTGGTTGAAGGGTTCAAAGCTGGAATCGAGAATAGCCAAGTTCACGGCCAGAGCGAAGGGTCTTCCCCAGATTTAACTTGCAATTCCCCGTAGCTTGCTACGGGGACACCAAAAAGGATGAGTTCGAGAAACCCTTGGTTTCTCGAATGATGAAAAATTAAAAATTTACCATTCGATACCCCGCAGCTTGCTGCGGGGAATTTGATTTCGAAAATAGAGTTCGGCGTCGAATGAACTCTGTTTTCATGCTTCGTGGTGTCACGCCCCTGGCGGGGCATGGCGGTTTAGTACTTTAAAATCTCCCCGCAGTTTGCTTCGGGGAATTTGATTTCCTTAGAGGAGGATAGGAACCATGAATGACAATTATTTTAAAATAGATCCGGAGTGTCATCTAGTCGGCGACATGGAGCCTCTGAACTACTATCCGGGGGTGCAGATGTGGTGGCGGGCCATCGAGAATATTAAAAGACCTCTCATAACCGGAGCACCTCTCTCCCTGCTTACAACTTATCTCGACGGCATGGAAGAAGGGGAAATGATCAAGAACGCCGGTGTGGAGAATATCATCTGGGCCATGGACAAGTATGGGGTCGACATTGCCTGTCTCTTGCCCGAGTCCATGATGGATGCCACAGGCTATGCCACCCGCTGGGTGACCAATGGGGAGATGGCCAAGATCGTAGAAACCAATCCGGACCGGTTTATGTTGCAGCCGAATGTCTCGCCCATCAAGCATCGGGGGGTAAAGAATGTCATCCATGAGCTCGTCTATTGGGTCAAGGAAAAGGGCGCCAAGATCTTCAAATTTTATCCGCCGGAAGACACCTATATGAACGATCCCGAAATCTGGCCCTTCTATGAGAAAGCCCAGGAGCTCGGTATCGTTCTCGATATCCATACCGGTTTCAGTTGGGTGCCCCCCGGCAAGAGCAAGTATGCCCTGCCGGTACAGCTCGACGATGTAGCCCGCGATTTCCCAGAACTGAAGATCAACGCCTTCCATATGGGCTACCCCTATTGTGACGACCTCAACATGATCGCCATGCAGCATCCCAACGTCTATGTCTGCCTGAGCCTCCTCTGTCCCTGGACCATGACGGCTCCAAGGAAATTCGGGAAGATCATTGGCGAGGCCCTCAGATGGGCCGGTCCGGACAAGATTACCTGGGGCTCAGATTATGCGGGATTTTCCGCACAATTCAGGGGGGCGGCCATGGGGTTCAGAAATTTTCAGATTCCCGAGGACCTGCAGATGCAGTACGGATATCCGCCCATAACAGACGAAGACAGGGCCAAGATCTTCGGGGTCAACCTTGGGCGCCTACTCGGTATCGATATGACCAAGCGCAGAATCAAGTCTTCATAAGGAGGCAAACTTATGTCTGAGGGTTACCGGCACCGGCGTCGGACATCGGTCGGGCTATGTCGCTGTTGCGCGCGGATAAATGCTTCGCTATCCGGAAAAGCGGGTCGTAGCCCCGGAGCTAGGGGCTGGTGGGAAAATCGCCTGTCTCCTGCCGGAGGCCATGATGGATACGACCTGCTACACCAGCCGGTGGGTGTCTAACGGCGACATGGCCAAGGTTGTGGAAACCAATCCGGACCGGTTCATGTATCAATTGATAATATCGAATATTTTAAGGAGAACGATTTTATGAAACAACCCCTGTGGGTGCCATCCGAGGAAAGAAAAAAAAATTCAAACATGACACGTTTCATGGGGTATGTGAATAGACGACTCAATAAGGAGTTTACTGGATATTTCGATCTTTATGACTGGTCAGTCAAAAACATTCCCGATTTCTGGGCCAGTGTTTGGGATTTTCTGAAAATCAGGGCATCGAGGAAGTACGATAAGGTAGTGGATGATTTAAGCAAGTTCCCCGGCGCTCAGTGGTTTGTCGGGGCCGAGCTCAACTTTGCCGAGAACCTCCTGCGATACCGGGATGAAGAGGTTGCCATTGTCTTCAAATGTGAAACAAAGCCCTCGGTCTCCAAAACCTACGAAGAACTGTATAGGGCTGTGGGGCGTCTGGCGACTTCCTTAAAAGAAGAGGGTGTGACAAAGGAAGACAGGGTAGTGGCATACATGCCGAATATGGCCGAGACGGCAATTGCTATGCTCGCCGTTACAAGCATCGGCGCCATCTGGGCCAGTTGCGGTTCAGAGCTGGGTAGGCAGGCGGTGATAGACCGTTTCAGCCAGATAGAACCGAAGGTTCTCTTAACTGTCGATGGGTACCTTTACAAGAATAAGCCATTCAACATGCTCAACGATGTGAAGGCGGTTGTGGAAGCGGTCCCCTCTATAGAAAAAGTGGTTATTGTCTCCTACGTCAGTGAAAAGCCTGACATCAGCTCCATACCTAATGCCGTGCTATACGATGAATTCATTTCTGGAGAAGACACAGAGATTGTTTTCGAGCAGGTCCCAGCCAACCACCCCGTTTATATCATGTTTTCTTCCGGCACCACAGGAAAGCCAAAATGCATGGTCCAAAGCGTGGCAGGCGTACTACTCAACCAGATGAAGGAGCTTATCATCCACTCCGATCTAAAACGGGAAGATACAGTGATCTATATGACAGCTCCCTCCTGGATGATGTGGAACTGGCTCATGTGCACTCTTGCTGTAGGTGCTAAAATGGTCCTCTTCGACGGGAACCCCGGTTATCCCGATGCAGGTGCCATGTGGAGGCTTATAGATGAGGAGAAAATCACCTTTTTTGGGACAAGCGCGACTTATATCAATATGCTGAAGAGCCAGAATTTCAAGCCTAAAGATCTCTTTAGCCTTGCTACCCTCAAATCCATAGGCCAAACAGGCTCCCCCCTCTCTGTTGAAGGGTTTGAGTATGTATACCAGTCCATCAAAAAGGAGGTCCATTTCAACTCCCTTGCGGGAGGTACCGATATTAACGGTTGTTTTGCCATCGGGACCCCGATGCTTCCCGTATATGCAGGACAGCTCCAGTGCCCTGCGTTGGGTATGAAGGTGAAGGCGTACGATGAAAAAGGGAATCCTGTCAATGACAAACAGGCAGAACTCGTCTGTGAATCCCCGGCCCCTTCCATGCCGCTCCGTTTCTGGAATGACCCGGAATTTAAAAAATATTACGATGCATACTTCACCGTATACCCAGGGATATGGCGACATGGTGATTACGTAGAGTTCTATTCCGATACCCGTGGAATCACCTTCTTCGGTCGCTCCGACGCCTTATTAAAACCCTCCGGTGTTCGCATAGGTACTGCCGAGATCTATAATATCGTAGACGAGTTTATTGAGGTAGCGGACAGTGTGGCCATCGGACAGAACTGGGAGGGCGATCAGCGGGTCCTCCTCTTCGTGAGGCTCGCTCCTGGTGCGAGCCTAACCGCCGATCTGAAGTCCAGAATTAAGACAGCCCTTAGAGACAAGGCGTCTCCTCGCCATGTACCGGCCTTGATCATCGAAGTGCCTGACATACCTTACACATTTAGCTCCAAGAAAGTGGAGAGCGCAGTCACGAATATCGTGAACGGCAAGCCGGTTACCAACAAAGATGCCCTAATCAATCCGGAGGCCTTAGAGTTCTTTCGGAATCTCCCGGAGCTGCAAAAATAAAGTTAAGACATAACAAGATCGTCAGATGAAAATAAAATGAAGAAGTATAAACCCTCACGTCAAACCTGCCTAACCCTGATGAATCAGGCAGGGCATGCTCCCCAATATCAACACCGACAATCTTCAATATATTGCTAAATCATGACATCGGAATCTGAAAAAATAAAAAGTAAACCCCTTTCCGGGAAGGTAGCCTTGATTACAGGCGCTTCGCGCGGTCTGGGAAGGGCGATTGCCCTCGCCCTCGGCCAGGCTGGGGCGGCAGTCGCCGTAACGGATCTCCTCATCGAGGATGCCGAGTATAATGCCCAAGCATTGAGCGCATACAGCCCTCTGGCCGGACATTTCTCCCATGCCGGTGAAGTGAGGACCTTGGAAACGGCAAGGGAAATACAGGCAATGGGTTCAATGAGTCGTGCCTGGAGAATGGATGTTACCGAACCTGAAGAAGTAAAGAAGATAGTACAAGCAGTTGAAGCAGAACTCGGCCAGGTCGACATCCTCGTAAACAATGCTGCGGTCATGGATAACCTGGGGAAATTTGAAGAGCAAAAGTCCGAGCGCTGGCAGCGAGATCTCAATGTCAATCTCACCGGTGCCTACAACTGCAGCAAGGCGGTGTGGTCCGGCATGGTCCACCAGGGCTGGGACGGATCATCAATTTATCTTCGGTGGCCGGTCTTATGGACGCCTGGCTTCAACCTTCCAATGGAGCAACGAAAGCCGGCATTATCGGCCTGAGTAAATCCCTGGCTATCGAGGCCAGCCGCTATGGCATAACCGTGAACGCCGTCTGTCCAGGGTTTATCGCCACTGGAGCGGATAAAAAAACGGACCGCTCTCGGACGAATGGGAGAACCCGAGGAAGTGGCTCCTCAGTCTCCTTAAGTTCCGACGGTAATACCGCCCTAATCGGGGCACCGGGAAAAAATAATAATCAAGGAGCAGGTTATGTGTTTCAAAGACCAAAAGCTATGCCCTGGTTGATGTTGCTTTTAAATTAACGGATATGTTCAACCCAGATTTTTTTATGCACATTTCAAACCGTAATCGTTAATTTTCGGAACGACCTATTTAGAATAGTTGTAGGTGTAACATTTGAATTCAGTCAGGTGAGACCCTGTTCGAGGAAACTTGAGGGCTTCTTTCTGTACTCTTCAAAATCTCCGTTTAAAAAAACCAAGATTTAAAAAAGTAATCCTCATCAAGTCGGCAGGAGATTTAAACCATTGGCAAACCAACCAGAAACCCCCACCCAAACCCAAATCTCTCGAACTTCAGATAGACCCCTCGGACTCCCAGCTTCCTTACCACTGCCTTTGGCCCTTTTTTTCTCTCCATGATCCTTCCCTTTTAATATTTTATATTCTCTCCATTCAAAAGAGAAGTCTTATCAAACAAACACAACAATCAAAGGCAGACTTGATCCCTTTTTTCTTCACACCTCAACAAAACGATTTTTTCAAAATCCCGGCTGCCTTTAGTTAACCCTTTAAAAAGCCCCGGCTAATTTTCTACCGGCCCGAGGGCTGCAATTATGGCCTTTAGGGCCTTGGGGACGGTAATGATACCGGTGTGGGTTATTTTAGGCAGCAGCATGATGGGTATGTCGGGACGAATCGGATTCAAAAGTGGAGCGAATTTTTCGGGGTAGAAGACCTCATCTGCCTGGCCCACGATCAGGCTAATGGGTTTTTTAACCTTAGGAAGATCGGCCAGATAAGAACCGGGAGCCGTGAAGTTCGTTTGCATGCGAAAGGAATAAATAGGTGTAACAATGACCGGCCTGTTTTGTGATGCGGCAAAGGCGATCACCGGCATGCCGTCGAACCAATGTATCCCAAAACGGTTGAGTATGGTGAGGGCTATGATACGCGGGATATAGGGGCTAGCCAGGCCACCTGCGTTGGGCCTGTAAGTGGGGGCGGTGCGATCTAGTGCTGGGGAGAGTAGAAGGTAACGATCAAAAAGGCCGCCATAAGGCCCTTCGGCGAAACGCAGGGCAAATCCGCCGCCCGCGGAATGCCCTATCAGGGTAATCCTGGCCTTGGGTTTGAGCTTGCGAACCCATTTAACAAAGTCGGTCAGGTCGTCGTCCAGTTGCCCGATATAGTCGATGTCCCCCGAACGGCCCTGACCGCCGTGACCGCGCAAATCTAGGCTGTAGGCAGTCATACCGGCCTGGCTTATCGTCTTGGCCAGGGCGTGCATGATGCTGCTCTCGCTAATTACGCCGTGGATGAGGACGGCTACGTCTTTGCCCACAGAGGGGTAAGCGCGAAAGCCCCGCCTGGCCCCGTCTCTGGCCTGGTAATACATAAGCGCCGGCAAATCTTTAAAGTCCACCTGTTCCTCCGGCGCATTAAGGCTGGCGATGGGCTTTGGCCTGGGGGCGACGCCAAAGACAATCATCCCCCCGAGGATAACGATAATTAATAGAAAAATAACGATTATTGCCGCTATAGGCCAGGACCTTTTCTTCATGATTCTGCTCCTAAAAAAATTTTTATTTTTTGTGTTTATATATAAGAAAGTCGATCGTTGTTTTCAGTAGAAGACGACTTCCGTTACCTCCTTGGTCTAATCTTTTTCTTTTCTTATGTTCTTTCTATTCTATTAAATATTTTTATCAGAAATTAAGATAAAAAGCTATCCATCAATGCAATTTGGTTCTAAAACAATTTATTATAATAATGTCTCCCGGGGATTTCGTCAGAAGAAAAATGATGATGCCCACACTCCGCTACAATTTATGGAGATAATTTTTGAGACGCCTCATCTTCTGGTGGGGCGGAGTGTTAAGTTCAATATTTAATCTTCACTTTTATAACTTGATGGTTGTGAATAGTAGTAGATAACAGTTAAATGCGGTGCGGTATAGCAATTTTTCGAGGAAACGTTAAGACTTCCCCCAAAATCCTCAATGGCCCTCGTTTTTAACCATAAGAATTCAATCAGTAATAAGAAAAAGAATCTTAAATTTTATTGACTTTTAACTGATTAAAGGATAGGAAATTTTTATAAAATCAACTAAGTTTTTTTGTCGGCAATCCTCTTAAAATAGCGGCGAATGGAAGGAAAGGATATTATGTCGGTTGATAAGGATTTGAAAAACGATCCCATACGTCCCGATCTGGCTGAGGTTATAGATAGGCATTCTTTTGGTCTTGACGAGCGGCGCCCCGAGGAAGTAGCACGGCGGCAAAAAAAGAATCAGCGTACGGCCCGTGCCAACGTCATGGATCTCCTGGATGACGGCCGTTTCATTGAATACGGGGCGCTTACTATGGCTGCTCAGCGCCAGCGGCGATCCCTGGACGATCTCATCCGCAGGACCCCGGCCGATGGTTTGATCGCGGGCATCGGGACGGTAAACGGTTCTTTGTTCGGAGAAGACAAGGCCCGCTGTATGGTCATGGCCTATGATTATACGGTTCTGGCCGGAACCCAGGGGCATTTTAATCACAAAAAGAAAGACCGCATGCTCAAATTGGCCTATGATCTGTGTCTGCCCTTAGTTCTCTTTGCAGAGGGTGGAGGCGGAAGACCGGGCGACGTCGATGCCGGCGGGTTGGTGGTGGCGGGGCTGGATTTATCCACCTTTGGCGCCTTCGCCAGATTGAGTGGCCGGGTTCCGGTGGTAGGCATCGTATCAGGCTTTTGTTTTGCAGGCAATGCCGCCCTGCTGGGCTGCTGTGATGTCATTATCGCCGCTCAGAATTCAAACATCGGTATGGGTGGGCCGGTGATGATCGAAGGAGGTGGCCTTGGTATCTTCAAGCCCGAGGAAGTCGGACCTATGGATGTTCAGACGAAAAACGGCGTGGTCGACATTGCCGTGGCCGATGATGTAGAGGCGGTGGCCGTCGCCAAGCAATATATTTCCTATTTCCAGGGGACGACTTCCTCGTGGGAAGCCGTGGATCAGCGCTTGCTTCGCCGCATGATTCCGGAAAACCGGCGGCGCGTCTATGACGTGCGGGCGATTATCAGAGCGCTGGCCGATAAGGGCTCATTTCTTGAGTTGCGGCCCAAATTCGGCCCCGGTATGGTTACGGGCTTGATGCGCATCGAGGGCCGGCCCTTCGGCCTAATGGCCAATGACTGCATGCACACTGCCGGGGCTATCGAAGCGGAAGATGCTGACAAAGCGGCACGTCTAATGCAGCTGTGCAATGCCCATGGTCTGCCGATACTGTCCCTTTGCGATACGCCGGGATTCATGGTAGGACCGGAGATCGAGAAACGCGCCCAAGTCCGTCATGTTTGTCGCATGTATGTAGTAGGCTCACACTTAAAGATACCGTTCTTTACGGTTGTTTTACGCCGGGGATACGGCCTCGGAGCCATGGCCATGGCCAAAGGCGGCTTTCATGAATCTTTATTTACCGTGTCCTGGCCTTCGGGA
This sequence comes from Thermodesulfobacteriota bacterium, assembly GCA_049520575.1. GTDB lineage: Bacteria > Desulfobacterota > RBG-13-43-22 > RBG-13-43-22 > RBG-13-43-22 > RBG-13-43-22. The sequence continues at coordinate 9,424 of JBEKPQ010000012.1, forward strand.
GAATTCGGCGGCATGGGGTTGGAAGGAGCGGTCAAGGCCGGTTACAGAAAGGAGCTTGAAGCCATCCAAAACCCCGAGGAGCGTGAAGCGTTATACAATAAGCTAGTGGCCCGGTCGTATGAAGTTGGGAAGGCCATTAATATGGCCGCTCACCTTGAAATCGATGCGGTCATTGATCCGGCGGATACACGAAATTGGATCATGGAGGGTTTGAAGGCGGTTCCTGCTGGAGGCACCGCAAGGACAGGTCACGATTTTGTTGATCCGTGGTAATACCAAGGCAGTCTAATTCTCTTGACTGCCTGTCAGTTCCCCCCTAAAATAAGCCTGTAAATAAAGCAGGTTAATATTCCCCGCTTAGCAGGGAGGAAAAATTCGGCCAGCAGATATCCTCGTCGATTCCTTCGCCAGGGGAACCCTGTTATGAGGAGACGTGCAGGTTAACACGAAAAAAGGGTTCGAGGATTCCAGGATTCGAGGGGTCAAGGGTTTTAACTTCCATGCCTCTCACTTGAACCTTGACCCCTTGACCCCTTGAATCGTTAAAATAATTTTTATATTTCGTGGCGCATAAAGAGACTAAGGGGTTTTAATAAGCATATCCCAAATTCAAGGAAGGAGGCCCTCCTATGTTAGTCAGAAAAAGGATGACCACCGAGGTCATAACTGTAAACCCGGATCAAACTCTGTTAAAGGCCATGACCCTCATACACCAAAAGAGGATCCGTCATCTGCCTGTGGTCCAGGGAGGAAAATTAGTGGGAATAGTGACGGAACACGACGTCCGGAAGGCCGGTGCTTCCGATTCCAGCACCCTTTCCATTTTTGAACTGAATTATTTATTAGACCGAATCAAAATTTCCAGTTTTATGATCAAAAAAGTAATTACCGTGTCTCCGGATGAACCGATTGAAGCGGCGGCCAAGATAATTTACGATCACAAAATAGGATCTTTGCCGGTAGTTGAACAGGATCATTTGGTCGGGCTGATCACCCGTTCTGATATTCTGGAGGCCTTTATCGAAGTCTTGGGGATCAACCGACCGAGCGTTCGGGTTGAACTGGAGCTGGAAAACCGGATTGGGTCAATGGTCGAAACGCTTAAGTTCTTTAGAGAGCTGGAGCTTTATCTGGTGAGTGTGGTCACCCTCCCTGAGGAAGAAGGGAAAAAAACCCGCGGCGCAGTCTTTCGTGTTCGACCGACAGATGAAAAAAAATTAAAAGATTTTCTTCGCACCGTTGGGCCCCCGATCATCTCGGTGTACTGACCGAGATCAGAGCATCTCCCTGGCCATTTTACTGAGAAGGGAATTGCCGCTCAATTCCCTTATTGGATGATTAAGAAGACATCCTTCCCAAAACCATTCAAAAATCAATTTTCCTCACGGTCCTGAATCGACGGGTCTGCATAGAAAATAGTTCCCCATAATTTGTTCGTTAAATCTTTTTAACTTGGCAGGGTATTTTTTTGTAAAAAATTGTTAATAAATGAAAAAATGTGTTATAAAATAAAAATTTTAATTTTTTGAACCCATTTTTTCCTCAAAGGAGAAAGGCCGGATGTCATCCCGCCACCTTGGGCCGGTACTGCTGAAAGCAGATGAAATAAACATGTTCTTTGGAAAAGTGGCCGCCCTGTCAGGGGTTAGTTTTGATGTCCGGGAAAGTGAGATCCATTTCATTATCGACTGAAATTCGCCATTATTCCTCTGACCCCGATATATCCGGCGTTAACGATGAAGTTTTTGTTCCATAAGGAGGCCACCTTCGGACTGGCCATTTGTCTGTTTTTGATTTACGAACCCAACGGTTTGGCTTATCGTTGGTGGCAAATAAAAATTATTTCAATCTTTGGCCGTTTTCGTATTAAATGGGCATGCCCGTATGGGAGGGCGCTACGAAACATGAAAATTACTAAAAGGATTCAGGGGGCCAAGGACCGCAGGGCGGAGTGAAAGGCATGGAAATTAAAACCTCGCGGTTCCCCAGCGGGGAACCTTTTCTATAGCTCGACAAAGGCGAGCGTCTGAATCCTCGAACCCTATTTTCGAACCAGGTGGCAATCCAATGGATTGAAGAATGTATTTCGAGTATTGTTTGATAGACGGCTGATGGAAATAACAAATGAGCAAGATAAAGAAAAGCCCATTTTTACAGGTTGTTCAAAAAGGTTCAGATACCAGGCGCCCGAAATCCCGAAGAAAGAGGCGTACATAGAAGTACGTCGCAATGACGAGGGATAAGGGCAAGGCAGTAGATGGGCCTTTTTCAACAACCTGTTAGTAAATAAAACAACAGGGGGTTGTAATGATGAGGAAGAAAACATTTTTTTGGGCAATTGCATTCTTGATGGCCCTTTTTTGTGCTTCCGGCCTGGTCTGGGCCCAGGCAAAAAGCAAGGCCGAGTCCCAAAAGGCCGAGCCCGCCAAGGGGGAAATCAAGATCGGGTCCATTATTGATATTTCCGGAGGGACATCGGACGTGGGCAAAGATTATGCCCTGGGAATAACCGAGGCCGTTGCCTATGTTAACGATAACGGGGGCATCAACGGTAAAAAAATAAAATTATTCCAATATGATTACGGTTATCGAATCCCGGAAGCCATTACCACCTACAAGAGGTTCCGTGACTTCGACAAAGTTGTGGCTGTCCTAGGCTGGGGTACCGGGGATACGGAAGCCCTCTCCCCCACCGTAACCAAAGATAAGATGCCTTATGTATCGGCTTCTTATTCGGCCCATCTGACGGATCCTAAAAAAACCCCCTATAATCTGTTTTTCTGTTCCGATTACTCCACCAATGCCCGTTCGGCCCTTACCGCCTGGTATGAGCATGTCTGGAAAAAGAGTCCTAAATATAAAGATAGAAGAGAGAAAGGCGAAAAGCCCAGGTTGGTCTCCTTTTATGCCGCCGCTTCCCCCTATGGCACCGCCCCTATAAAGGCCCTCAAGGATCAGGCTACACTGTTAGGGTTTGAAGTGGGACCAGACCAGGATGTACCTCTGACTGCCCTGGATACCAAGAGCCAGGTCCTTGGAGCCAAACAATTCAAACCCGACCTGGTCTGGCATGGAAATACGGCCATGTCTGTGGCTACGACCCTAAAGGATGCCTACTCGCTCGGTCTGGGGGCAGACCACATCACGAATAACTGGGGAATCGATGAAAATCTACCTCGTCTGGCCGGACCGGCCTCCGAGGGGGTCATGGGGGCCGCTGTTTGTGCCTTCTTTGGAGGCAAAGCACCCATGATGGATAAAATCACGGCCTACGCCAAAAAAATCAATCCCAATGTTCTAACCAATAAAAGACTGGTTCGAACAGTCCAGGCCTGGGGCGCAGTCCTTCTTTTGTCAGAGGCCATGAAGGTAGCCGATAAACAAGGCAGATTAAATGGCGAAGGGATTATGAAGGCCATGGAAACCTTTAAAAATAAGGACCTCGGGGTAGGTTCCCTTCCGGTCAATTTTTCGACCACGGATCATCGTCCGGCCACCGGATGCCCTATATATAAAATTGAAAAAGGGAAATTCGTTTTGGTGGAGGCCGTTGATTTGAAAAAACGATGGCCTGCAAAATGGGAAAAGGAATGGATGGGCTGGTAGAATAAAGGCGTTCAGCGGTCAGCATTTTGCCTTAATATTTTTTTACTGATCGCTGACTGCTGATAGCTATAAGCTGAAAGTTGATTTTTTTCCAAAAAGGTAAGGTCGTTGTCTGAAGAATCGATCCTGGAGATCAACAGCATTGAAGTTAAGTACCATGAGGTTATTCTGGTCCTCAAGGGGGTTTCTATAGAAGTGCCCAGGGGGGGGATTGTGGCTCTCCTAGGGGCTAACGGGGCGGGGAAAACCACCACCTTGAACCATCTCCGGTTTGCTCAAACATGAAGACGGAAAGGTGTCGGATGGAAGTATTGTCTTCATGGGAGAACGGATCGACAAAAAAAACGCCGAGGAAATCGCCAAATCCGGGATCGTTCAGGTTATTGAAGGCCGTCGTGTCTTTGAACATCTGACGGTGGAACAAAATCTTATCGTCGGGGCTCACCTGCGGCGGGATCGGCGGGCGGTAAAAGGCGGGTTGGAAATGGTCTATCATTTTTTCCCTCGTTTAAAAGAAAAACGATATGAAACTGCGGGTTTCATCAGCGGGGGAGAACAGCAAATGACCGTGGTGGGCCGGGCCTTAATGGCCAATCCGAAGCTGATGCTTTTGGACGAACCGTCCATGGGACTGGCCCCCATGCTGATCAAAGAGATCTTCAATATCATCACCCGGCTTCATGAGGAATCCAAGATCTCCATCCTTCTGGTGGAACAAAATGCCAAACTGGCCTTAAGCATCGCCCCTTATGCCTTTGTTATGGAAAACGGGCGGATCGTTATGGACGACACGGCCGAAAAGCTATTGGAAAATCCGGATATCAAAGACTTCTATCTGGGTTTGACCGATCTGGGAACCCGAAAAAGTTTCCGAGAGATCAAACATTATAAACGTCGAAAACGGTGGTTAACCTAAGGGAGGGTTCTATGAAAAAAAATATAGGTGTATTGACGTTATTGATTGCGATTCTAAGCCTGATCGCCGGGCCGGTTCTGGCTGCTGAAAAAACTCTGGTGATCAAACTGGAACGGGTTGAAGTGGCCGGCTATTGGTCTTTTTACCTGGATCCGCAAGAACGTAGGGGCTCGCCGCTGATTTTAGCCTTTGTTTATTCTATTAAAAATCCAAGTACCGTTAAATGGATGCTGGATGAGATGAAATTTTCCATTTCTTTTGAGGATGCCGAAATTAATAGCGTGACTGTTTATGAAGATAATACTATCCCTCCCAGAACCACAGACTTCTTTAGAATTATAGGATCCTTTGATGCTTTTGTCGTCAGCGGCAATCCCAATGTTCGCGACAGTAAGGCTCGTAAAGAAAAAAATATCCCTCCTGCGGAACTGGTTAAAAAATGGTGGGAGGGCATTGGGGATTTTAATTTTCCCATCACGGTCAATGGGACCGCCACCTTTATAGGCCCCAATAAGAAATCCATTATCGTTCCTTTTGAGGAGACCTTTCCGCCGAAGAAATAACTAGTTATAAATATGGAGTTAGGAGTTTGGAGTAAAACCAATGGCTCTGAACTCTGAACTCCATACTCCGAACTTTTTCTTAATAACCCTTAAGGGGGCATCCATGATAACCCAAAAGGACCGCCGTTCAGGTTTTTTTTCCAGGATGGAAACCATGAGCGTCAGGGAACGGCAGCAATTTCAAAACTGGAAATTAAGACAACTTATTGCCTATGCTTATGAAAAGGCTCCGGCCGTCAAAAAAAAATTGGACAAATCTAAAGTTAAACCCGGAGACATAAGGACCGTCAAGGACCTGGAGAAACTGCTTATTACCGAAAAGGCCGATCTAATCGGACTACAGAAAAAAATCTCCCTTTCGGCGGTTTTAATGGGGTTCGGCCGGAAGAACTCGGCCGCATTTTTATTTCTCCCGGGCCTATCTATGAGCCGGGAGGAATGCTCTATGAAGACAGCCGTTGGGCCCAGGCCTTATACGCCGGTGGTTTTCGAACTGGGGATTTCTGCCAAATCACATTTAATTTCCATCTGGTCCCTTTCGGTTTTATGTTGGATTCCTCATTAAGGATCTTAGGCTGCCGGAGCATTCCGGCCGGGGTCGGAAACACGGAACTCCAGGTCCGGATTATGAAGGATCTGAAGGTAACAGGTTTTTTGGGAACCCACAGCTTTCTCTTTTCTGTTGTCCAGAAGGCCAAAGAAATGGGCCTTAATCCTCCCAAAGGGCTGACCTTAAAAACAACCTTTGTGGCCGCCGAAATGCTGCCCGAATCCCTTCGAGAGAGTCTGGAGTCCGAACTGCGGGGACTCATGATCCGCCAGAGTTATGGGACGGCCGATATCGGCTGTTTGGGTTTTGAGTGTGCCCAGAAAAACGGCATGCATATTCCTGACGATTGCATCGTCGAGATCGTCGATCCCCGAACCGGGAAACAGTGTGGCCCCGGTGAAACCGGAGAAGTGGTGGGCACTTGTTTTAATAAGGTTTACCCCTTGATCCGGTTCGGTAGCGGGGACTTGTCATACCTCAACGACGGGCCTTGCCCTTGCGGCCGGACTTCACCCCGGCTGATGAAAATCGTCGGCCGGGTCGATCAGATGACCAAAGTTAAGGGCATGTTCATCCATCCTGGACTGGTGGATTCCGTGGCCGCCAAATTTAATGAAATCGGCGCCTGCCGGGTTGTGGTGACCCGGGATGGACATCAGGACAGAATGACCTTTCAAGCGGAACTAGATAGGCCTTATCCTGAGTCGGAGAAATTGTCCGGGGCCGTCAAAAAAGTGATCCAGGAAATCCTGAGGATCCGTGGCGAGGTCCATTTTATTCCCAAAGGCTCTTTGCCCCAAAGGGCTAAGAAGATCGAAGACCAACGAGTTTGGGAATAACCGACTGAAAACCATATAAAAAAGCTGCTTGGATAAAAAAAATGTTTTTTTTATTCCCTTGACAATGACCGGGACGATCAGTAAATTATTTAAACGAATTTTATGATATAATTAACTAAATGAATCAGAAAAGAATAAAGGGAAAACATTTTTGGACCCCCCTTCCTTTGCCCCTCTAAGCCGACTAAAAAGTTAAAGGAGGATCATCCATGTCATTTGCTACTCTTAGGGAAATTATCCAATTGGCTATCAACAAGGAAAAAGATGCCCAAACTTTTTATCGCTCCGCATCCTCGCTAGCCAAATACCCTGGGATGTCATCTCTTTTTTTAGAGTTGGCAGAGGAGGAAGAAAAACACCGAAACTTGTTGGAAGCATTGCCGGATCCATTGAACCTGCCGGAGAGATCCCAATCCATACTAGACCTGAAAATCAGTGACTACCTGGTGGATTTAAAATTCTATAAGGAAATGAAATATCAAGAGGTGATGATCCTGGCTATGAAAAATGAGGAAAGATCCTTAAAATTCTATCGGGCTTGGGAAACCAAAACACAGGATCCTGCCCAAAAAAAACTATTTTCCTATTTAGCCGATCAGGAAGCCCAACATAAATATCGATTAGAATCGGTTTACGACGAAAAAATATTGGATTGATCCAGGAGATGAATCAAGCCCTAACTGAAGACCCTTGGAATAACCTCACCGAGGAGAAAAAAACGGAAACCAAAACCCCTTCAAAGGGTCAGGTGGTCCCATACGACCCTCTCCAGCGTTATTTGTACGAGATCAACCGATATTCCCTCCTCACATCGGAAGAAGAAAAGACCCTTTTGACCCAATATCATCAGGCCCCGGATTCGGATTTGGCCTATAAAATAACGACCTCCAATCTGCGCCTGGTGGTCAAGATCGCTATGGAATTTCAACGATATTGGATGCAGAATTTATTGGACCTGATCCAGGAAGGGAATATTGGTCTGATGCAGGCCATAAAAAAATTCGACCCCTTTCGAGGTATTAAGTTTTCTTATTATGCCTCATTCTGGATCAAGGCCTATATTCTCAAGTTCATTATGGACAACTGGAAGTTGGTTAAAATCGGAACGACCCAGGCCCAGAGAAAGCTTTTCTACAATTTAAAAAAAGAAAAAGGACGTTTGCTGGCCCAAGGGATCGATCCGGCCCCCAAACTCCTTTCAGAAAAGTTTTCGGTCAGCGAAAAAGAAATCATTGAGATGGATCAAAGATTGGGAGAATGGGAACTCTCCCTGGATGCTCCGGTAGCTGAGGATTCATCGGTGGATCATAAGTCTATTTTGCCGGCCAAAGAAGCCTCTCCTGAAAAAACTTTGAGCGAGATGGAATTAAAGAATATTTTCAAAACCAAGCTTCAAAATTTTCAAAAAGGACTGAATTGGCGGGAAAACATCATTTTTGAAAAACGGATCCTGTCTGACGAACCCCTGACCTTGCAGGATTTAGGAGATCAATTTCATGTTTCCAGAGAAAGGGTCAGACAGTTGGAACAAAAACTCTTGAAGAAAGTAAAGACCTATCTGGAAAAAGAGCTTCCAGATTTAAACCCCGGTTATTTTGATGATATTTACTAATGGTAGAAACCAGAAATTCGATACCGGATATCATAGACGTTATTTTTAGGAGCCGGGGCTCAGACATCGGTTATCCGACATCCACGATCAAGGATCAGAAAATTTAAACATGAAAAAAAAATCCCTTATCCTCTTCATATTTTTATGGGTCCTAATAGTTGTTTTTATTTTAGTCGGCGACGGGTGTCAGGGCCGAGGGGTTCAACGGCCTTCAGAAGGGCTTGATCAAACAACTCCATTGGGTAAACGTCCATTAAAAACCTCGGATAATGGAACCGAAGCCTATTATCGTCTTATGCTTGGCAGCCTCTATGCTCAGGAAGATAATGATTCCCGTGCCATTGAAGAAATTGAGAAGACCTTGGCTCTGGTGCCCGATTCCCCATTTTTAGAATTTTTTTTAGGGCGTCTTTTTTTCAAGACCTCCAACCCGACCGAGGCTCGCCGGCACACCCAAAAGGCTATCGATTTAGATCCGAAATTTCAAGAGGCCTATTCTCTTTTAGCTGAGATTTATATCTCCCAACAAAAATGGGAAGAGGCCTCCAAAGCCTATCAGATTCTTTCCGCTCTGAATCCCCAAGATGAAGAGGTCCTCTTTAATTTAGGTATTTTGGATTTACAGACCCAGAAGATCCCTCAGGCTCTGGAATCCTTTCAAAAATTGATAAAAATAAATCCAAAATCCGAGAAAGGGCACTTTTTCCTGGCCAAAATTTATCTGGATATGAAAGAGTACGATCAAGCCAGATTCTATTTTCAGGAAACGATAAAGATCAGCCCTGATCACATCAATGCCTATATGGGCCTCGGCCAGGTTTATGAACTGACCGATCAACCTAAACAGGCCTTGGCCATGTATCAAACCGTCCTTCAAAAAAACCCGAAAAATTTGGATGCTCAAGAAAGGGCCGGAAATCAATGGCTAAAATTGGGAAATTGGGATAAAGGCCATGAGATGTTGGAATCCTTAAAAATAAATTCCAACCAGGATTTCAATAGACGATTCCAACTTGGGATTATCTATTTGGAAAACAAGCATCTTGAACAATCGGTTAAAGAATTCAGCTCCATGCTGCAGGAAAAGCCGGATGACCAAAAGATTAAATATTTTTTGGCTATCACCCTGGTTGAACAACATCAATATAAACATGCCCTCGAATTACTGACATCCATTTCAAGCCAATCGGAATATTATCCTCAAGCCTTGATCATGCACTCTTATATTCTGGAGAAAGAAAAAAAGTTTGAGGAAGCCATTCAACTACTCAGACAGGCATTGATTGTCGTCCCCAAAAAGATTGAGATTTACCTGACCCTGGCCGCCCTTTATGAGCAGACAAACAACCTCGCGGAGGGTCACAAAATGCTATTAGAAGGTATTGAGATCGACCCTGATCAAGCCGAGCTCTATTTCCGTCTGGGGGTCCTCCTGGACAAAATGGGGCAGAAGCGAGAAAGCATCCAACAATTAAAAACGGCCATAAAAAAAGACCCCTTCCACGTCATGGCCTTGAATTACCTGGGATACACCTATGCCGAGCGAGGGATCCAGCTGGAAGAAGCGGAAAATTTGATAAGGCGGGCCCTTAAATTTCGTCCCAACGACGGCTATATTCTGGACAGCTTAGGCTGGGTCTATTTTAAAAAAAAGAAATTTGATGAGGCCCTCATCGAACTGGAAAAGGCCTGGAAACTGGCTCCCAATGACCCGGTCATTGGAGAACATCTCGGAGATGGCTACGTTAAAAAAAGTCTTTGGGAAAAGGCCTTGAAAATATATCGCCGTGTCCTGGAGATTCATCCAACGCTTAAAGAAAAAGAGGCCATCCTAAAAAAGATCAAAGATACACAGCAAAAGCTGGAGGAAGAAAAGGGGGTGATGGAAAATCCGACTTTGTAAGCTCCTTGTTTTCTCCTTTAGTTTGGTATTGATCCTGCCGATAACTGCTCTTTCTTCTATTCAGGACCTGCCCCATTCCTACGATGCCGACTCATCGAGAAAAAACGATTCAAGCTTTCAGACACTCATCAATCGGTTGGACATACTTGATGAACCTGTCTCACGAGAAGGAACGGGTGTCATCATAGCGCAAGCGCCCGGAGAAAGATACAGACTCCAATTTCGCCTGATCGCCAGGGGACCGGAGGCCTGCCGCTTGGAAATATTCGATCCTTTCGGCCGGCCTATGTTGTATCTTGTTTCCTATCTGGGAGAAACCCATCTGTTTTCAGTCGCCCAAAAAAAAGAAATTCCATTCAACCAATCACTTTTCGGGCCTTGGCCTACCATGGCCCAAATACCCGTGATCGAAATGTTGAAATTATTTTGGGGCCGTGTCCCTCTCTTGTCCTATGACAGCCATCAAATTGACATCAACAAAAAAGAGGGGGAAAAGACCGTCAACCTCATATTACTCGGTCCTGTTAGACAAGTACTTTTGTTAACTCAAGAACCCTTTACGCTAATTAAATCACAAATAATAAACCGTTCTAAGGACGAGTATGTCGAAATAGTCTTTTCTGATTTTTCCGAAGTAGCCGGAAACCGAACACCGATGCAATTTGAAATCAAGGATGGAACAGGGGGAAATGTACTGACCATCCGTTATGAAACTCTGATCCTGCGGCCGGACATTTCTGATGAAATATTTAAGCTCTCCAAACTTTCCGACTCCTAATCCTCAGGAAACGAAATCCTATCTTAGGTTTGTCTTGATTGGCGGTATCCTGATTCTTTCGACTTCAGGTGACTTATGGACCATAATCGGCAATAACCTGATGCCGAAGAAAACTTTTTTTCCATGAAACTCTGGGAAAAAAATCTTTACAGCCTCTGGCTGGCTCAATTGATTGCTTCGCTCGGCTTGAGCATGATCATACCCTTTCTCCCATTCTACCTGCGCGATCTCGGCGTTACAGGAAATCAAGCCGTCAAAATCTGGAGCGGGTTTATCTTTTCGGCGCCTTTCATGATCTCCGCCTTCATGCAGCCGGTCTGGGGTATGTTGGGAGACCGGAAAGGCCGAAAAGTCATGGTGGTGAGGGCCATGGTCGCTTTGTCCCTGGCCAACTTCTTCATGGCCTTTGCGCGGAGCGCTCCACAGCTTTTATTCCTCCGGTTTTTACAGGGAAGTCTTTCCGGATTCGTTGCTCCGTCTCTGGCCCTGATGGCCTCTTGCGCACCGGAAGAAAAGACCGGCCAGGCCTTGGGCACCCTGCAATCCGCCCTGGTTACCGGGATGGTGGGAGGACCTCTTTTGGGTGGGGTTCTGGCCCATTTTGTGGGCTACCGTCCTCTTTTTTTCGGGACGGCATTTTTTTGTTTTTGCGGGGCTATCATTGTCATCAGCTTTGTGAAGGAAGATTTTGTCCCCCAAGAGAAAAAAGATCGATCCAGTGTGAGTCAGAACCTTCGCTATATCATTCATACTGCGGAATTGAGGGTCCTGCTGCTTCTGTTGATTCTGGCTCAGTCATCGACCGTGATTGTTGCTCCCTTTCTCAGCCTTTTTGTAGAATACCTGAAAGTCTCTCCAGCACAGGTCGGTTTGATGACCGGGGTCGTTTTCGGCATTACGGGGGTCGTCAATGCTGCCTTTTCACCTTTTTGGGGAAAAAAATCGGATCGGATCGGTCCCAGGAAGATTCTTCGCCGTTCGCTTATAGGGATAACCTTGATCTCCCTTCCTCAGGCTTTTGTGACCAACATCTACCAGTTAATAATCCTTCGCGGCGGACTGGGTGTCTTTTTTTCCGGAATTATCCCGACGATCAACACGATTATCCGGCGTTCCACACCTCAAAATAATCAAGGCGGAATTTTCGGAATCTTTCAAAGCGGCCTTTTGATTGGGAATATAACCGGCCCTTTGCTTGGGGGAATATTGGCGGCCTTTCTTGGGCTAAGATCGATCTTTTTGATCAGTACGGGCATTTTTGGCCTGGCTTTACTTTGGGAAAGAATCATAAGCCGAAAGACTCCTGATCCGTTTCATTAACGGATAGGCTTGCTTAAAGATATTTTGGTAAAGCATTGTTCATCGACCTTTGACGAAAACAACTGTAAGTTTTTACCGATGCGTTTCTGGATTGCCCCTCACCTGGCTTTTTTAGTTCAATGGCTTCGTGTCCTGGGAGTTGATGTACGGGTATGGAACAAAAGGGTAATCCTTGAGCAGGAAGAGGAGACCTTTGTTCAATGGGTCCGTTATCCCCTGCCCCTTATTGGGATACGGATCAAAAGGATTACGCTTTACGCATCAACCCGAGAAGCCCTTTTAAAAGAATTTTTTGATGTCTTGGATAGTAAGCCGAGATTGGCACAAATGTTTAAACGCTGCCTTCGTTGCAACGATCTGCTTATACCCCTGAACCAGTATGAAGCCAAACAAAAATGGCCTGAAATACCGGAATATGTGTTACAGACTCAAAAACACTTCAACTGGTGTAACCGATGCCGGAAGGTCTACTGGGGGGGGACCCATGTCCGAAACATGATCCGAACTCTGGAAGGCTGGGGGATAATTTCCACGGTCTCTTGAAACACGTTTCCTGCCTTTCAGGGAAAGTCAGAGGCGTTAAATAAAATTTCTGGGAATGGATACGTTAGGGTTTTTCTTTTGACGAATCCGATAAAAAAGGTTAAGTAATAATTTTAAGAAAACTTCATTTTTTTATTAAATACTTATCAGGAGGCTGTTATGAGCTATGAATTGATCAAGGTAGAGAAGAAAGACCATTTGACCATTGTAACCATTAATCGTCCCGAGGTTATGAATTCCATCAGTCCGCTGGTTAGTGCAGAAATGGATAGGGCCTTTAATGAGTTTGACCAGGATCCTGAAGCTTGGATCTGCATTATCACCGGGGCAGGGGACAAGGCTTTTTCCGCGGGTAATGATCTGAAATTTCAGGCCACCCACGGATCTGAAAAGATGCGAGAGATCATGAAGGGTGTGAAAGGCGGTTTTGCCGGTAATACCCGAAGGTTCGACTGCTTTAAACCTTTTATTGCTGCTGTCAATGGCTTGGCCCTGGGAGGCGGATTTGAGATTGCATTAGCTTGCGATATCATCATTGCTTCTGAAAATGCCAGCTTCGGTCTGCCGGAACCCCGTGTCGGATTGATTCCCGGCGCCGGCGGGGTGCATCGTCTTCCCAGACAGATACCCTACCATATGGCCATGAGTATGATTTTGACCTCTAAGCGTATCACACCACAGGAGGCCATGCAATTAGGAATCGTCGCAGAAGTGGTCCCCATGGCGCAACTTATGCCCACTGCGGAAAAATACGCCGCCGAAATTCTAAAAGCCGCTCCTCTGTGCATTCGGGCTTGCAAGGAAGCAACTCTTAAAGGCTTGAACGTTACTTTGGAAGAAGCCATGGCCACCACCTATCCTGGGCAGACTGCCATGTATCAGTCCGAGGATTTCATTGAGGGACCCAAGGCCTTTGCCGAGAAACGCCCGCCTCAGTGGAAAGGAAGGTAATTCAGCGGATAGTCCTCTGTAGTCCGCCTTAGCGGACTGCAGAGGATGAACTCCATCAGTTGACCACTTCGAAGAAAACCCCTATCAAACTTTTCCAGGTGGATTTTGGTACCCGTGTATAGTTAAGGTAAGAATGAAATTAAGAAATCATAAAGTTCTCATCATAGGTGGAAGTTCGGGTATCGGCCTGGCCACGGCCAAGCTCGCCTTGGAAGAAGGGGCTTCTATCATTATTGCCAGTCGGTCAAGGGAAAAGCTTGAAAAGGCCAATCGGCAACTTAGCCAGAGGGCGCTGATTTATCAGGCTGATCTGGCCGATAGAATTTCCCTTGAAAATCTTTTTCAGAACGTGGGGATATTGAATCATCTTTTTATCTCTGCCGCCGAACCGAAGTCGGGGCTGATTATGGACACCGACAAGGAAGCAATCCGATCCTCTTTGGAAACAAGATTCTGGGGAACCTATTGGGCAACACAATTGGCGATCCCAAACATGGTAAAAGATGGATCCATTACCTATATGTCAGGGAATGCAGCCGTGCGAGCCATCAAGGGTTCTTCTGTCGGATCAGCCTCGGTCGCAGCCATTGAAGCCTTTGCCCGGGTTATGGCCCTGGAATTGGCCCCGATAAGAGTCAATGTGATCAGGGCCGGACTGATTGACACCCCTTTACTCGATAGCTATGGGGACCAGCGCCAGGCCATCGTCGAGCGGTATGCCAAAAGGCTCCCGCTTAAAAGGATTGGAACATCTGAAGATGTAGCCGAAGCTGCTGTCTATCTAATGAGAAGCAGTTATACTACTGGCACCATCCTTCAAGTGGATGGAGGGGCCTTGTTGATTTAATTCAGGCGTGAAAAATAATAGGATAGAAAAAATTTTTTACAGGTTGCTCAAAAAGGTCCAGATACAAGACGCCCGCAATCCCGAGGAATGAGTCGTACAAAAGGTACGTCGCAATGACGAGGGATAAGGACAACACAGTAGCTGGGCTTTTTTCAGCAATGTGTCATGGAGGAAAATATGATCGTAAAACCAGAAGAAGTCGGACTGTCAAGCGAGCGGCTGGCCCGCATCGGCCAGCACCTTAAACAACGCTATATCGGATCGCAAAAAGTTGCCGGAACACTCACGCTGGTGGCCCGACGCGGACGGGTGGCTTATCTTTCACCATTAGGCTTGATGGATATTGAACGAAACAAGATCATGACCGAAGATACGATCTTCCGCATTTATTCCATGACTAAACCGATCACTTCCGTGGCCTTGATGATGCTTTACGAGCAAGGTTTTTTTCAACTAAACGACCCGGTGGATAAATTCATTCCTGAATGGAAAAATCTTCGTGTCTATGGTTCGGGTAACTACCCTTTGTTTCTGACCTCCCGGCCTGAAAGACCCATGACGATAAGGGATTTGATGACCCACACCTCCGGTCTGACTTATGCCTTCATGGAAAGGACTAATGTGGATGCCGCTTATCGTAAGCTTGATATTGGTGTTTTGGGTGGGGGCGGCACACTTCGGGAGATGATCGAAAAATTGGCCTTCCTGCCTCTGGAATTTTCACCCGGAACTAAGTGGAACTACTCGGTCTCAACTGATGTCCTCGGATATCTGGTGGAAGTGATGTCGGGGATGCGTTTTGATGAATACTTGAAAACAAAGATTTTTGATCCTCTTAAGATGGTCGATACGGCATTTTATGTCCCGCCGGAAAAAATCGGGCGTTTTGCAGCCAATTACAGCCGACGGCCGGATAAAACCCTCCAATTAATTGATGATCCCGGCAACAGCACCTACTCCAAACTCCCGACTTTCTTCTCCGGGGGTGGAGGCCTGGTTTCGACGGCAGCGGATTATTTTCGTTTCTGTCAAATGTTGCTCAACGGCGGGGAACTGGACGGCGCCCGTATCCTCGGCCGTAAGACCATTGAATTGATGACCATGAATCACCTGCCCAATGGTCAGGATCTGAGCCAGCTTTCCGTCAGTACCTTCAGTCAGATTGCCAACGAGGGTAATGGGTTTGGGCTGGGGTTCGCAATTCATCTGGGGTCAGAAAAATCTCAGGTAATCGGCTCCGTTGGTGAATATAACTGGGGAGGTTATGCCAGTACGGCCTTCTGGATCGATCCTGTGGAAAACCTTATCTTTATCTTTCTAACCCAATTCATGCCGGAAGGCACCTTTAACTTTCGCAATCAGTTGAAGGCCATCATTTATTCGGCGATCCTGGATTAGATTCTAACACCCTTTAAATTGTGAAAGTCAGGATTTGATTATACAGGCATTGTCAAGTTTAATGGTGACTTCTTCCTGTAGTCCTCAAAATTCTATTTTGGAAAAACTCAAGAGTTCAAACCGTAATTCATCGATATAAGTGTCTTGATATTTTTTGAGCTTGGAAAGTGCAATGGCATGAATTGACCCAACTTTGGATTTTGAACAGAGGAGGTTAAACAAAAACTGGTAACAATAAATAAGATATGTTATTAATTATTATAAGAATAATAAGTCTAAGTGGTTACGTTAGGGATATTTTCTCGTTTATTGAATATGCTGGAATTTTCTTATATTATCCAAAAGACCGTTCGATTAAATGTTAAAAGAAGGGATAGATATGAAATTGCAATATCTTGGCGACTCCCGCGATAGCTTTAAATGGGACTATCACGATTATTTAACGGCACTGCTTGACTATCCACTGCTAAACGTGGCATTTATGATGACCCCGGACGACAATAATAATCACGGCAATACTAATCCTAAACGGTTCCCAGCAAGGCAAGAAATAATTAATTTTTGCAACAACTTGAGAACCGAACGAGATGAACGTAAGCTTAGTGAAAGATTTAATCAAGGTTACATTGAAGAAGTATCAAGTGAACTCTTCGAACTAATTGGACGGTTACCTACTACAACAGGATCGAGGTATTCAGTTGATTTGCATAAGGGAGCCAAACGATTCACGAACATAAATAGAATGGAATATTTCTCAGACATCCATGGAGAATGTAGGCAGGTTCTATTTCTCGATCCTGATAATGGGTTTGAACCAACAGGCATTAGCGATAAACATATTTCATATTCTGATATTGAATCCATGCTTCAGCAGATTTCGGAAAAAGCCGTAATCTCTGTGTTTCAATATTTTCGCTTTAAATCTTTCCTGGATGACTATAATCATATAAAACAACGACTGATGAGTGGATATTCAACAGCTATCTATACTCATTCTGTTTCTGTGATGTTTGTAGCCATTAGTAAGTCGGAGAAAACGATAGACAAAGTGCGGTATGTAAACATTCAATATAAACAAAATCGGCCAGTAGAAATAATTCAGTGAATATTGAAACGCTTAACAATGCACTTCACAGGATTGGCGTGAAACTACCCACACTTCCCTATGAGCGTTGGTGTTAGGTGTTTCTACGGGCAACATGATTCCAGGAATTTCCACCAGATTGCTTAAGCGCCTCATCGAAATTGGACTACGTGAAGCATTTGATGAGTTTTATCAGCTTTTCGAGGATTTTCCAAAGGTTCGTTCCGGTCGCCAGTTAATCCAGCCATTCGCAGAGTGGGATAAGGTTGCTCGCCGCTATTCTCACGACGAGATAATCGCTCTCATTAAGGCGCTGACCGTGTGGGAGCGGGACTGGCCGAATGTGGGTTGGGGTAGCACCTCACCTGTCATTCCACTTTATCGCTACTTACTGGAATCGGCCCGTGATGATTTAACTGAGTTGCGGGATTGGGTAATTGCCCACACTAAGAATTTTTACCTTCCTTTCGGCGGTCGATATCGTCCAGCATCCCTTTCCGAGTATCACGATCTGGTAGCACAGGATGAGGCTCGTCGGCGGGCTCGCGAGCAAGCGGAGGATCTGGCGTTGGCGGCTCGACGCGCTGCTCGTAAAAAACGGCAAGGGGAGCAGCAGCAGGCTCGCTTGCATCGGCGTCAGACCCGCGCTGTTCTTATTGAATCACTCCGACATCTCTCGCCGGCGGAGCGACTCGAACATATAATTGCCGATACCAAACGTTCTGTATCCTTTTATCCGTCGGAATGGGCTGTTCTTGATTCAGCTACAATTCAGACGTTGCCATCGCAACTACGACTTGCTACCATTCAACGTCTTGCAGACCGACGGACAGGAATTTGGAAGAGACTCCGAGTGCAACTTGAACGAAACGCTTAATACCGCGCTGGAGCCAACGGTCACTATCTTTTGAGTTTTCTATTGAGATATGAGATTTGAAGGTCCAGATTTTAGGCGGTTCCAGCCACCAGTAGCCTAACCTCAGATTTGGATCGTTGGCGTCACTTTCAATCAATAATCCTTTATTCCTCGACCATAAGGTGTTCAACAGTAGTGAAAGCCGCAAAAGGAGTTATCTTGACAATGTACGTCAACCCAACTACTGTTCAGGACATTTAAATTGAGAATCTATTTCTGATATTCCGCTCTTGCTCTATTTTTCTCCTTGATCCTACCTTTTTCTTGTCCTGCAATCCTTCAAGCTGAATGTAATATTTTTAGAGTAACCCATTAAATTAATAAAGAATTATGCTTTAAAGAGGACTGAATAATTGGATATCGACCTTTCCGATTAGAGCTTCTTTAATCTGAGATTCATTCTCAAGGAGGAAACGGAGGCAGACGCCGCAGTCTGAGCTCAAGTGGCGCGGCACGGGGATGAGTTTATATTCGATCTCCTTTTTTTTGAGGAGCTTTTCTGCCAGCAACGCCCCGTTGACTGAGTAAAAGAGTACCACCCCATACGATGGTGACTGTTCATCTCCCATTAGGCTTATCCTTGATCACACGGTAACCAGACGGCCAGCCGTGAGCATCGTCTCAGCGATAATGTACATATTGGAAATCTGACCGACGGCGATTTTTTCCTTGAGACCGAAATAGTCGAGGCAGGTGCCGCAGACCAGGAGGACGACCCCTTTTTGCTCCAAGGCTTGCAAATCATCGAGTACTTCTGAACCCTCGGAAGTCAGCCGTACCCCGCTATTGAAGAAGATCATCGTGTCCGGTCTTAGAGAGATCTCGGTAAGGGTGTGGAGGAATGAGCGGATGAGGATACGCCCAAGCTTTTCTTCCCCCTGTCCCATCTGGTCACTGCGGATGACCGCCACGACAGGACCAGTTGTCAAGCACCGGGATGATTGATTTTGTTTAGGACGCAGGCCGTCCTTGGGTTTGGTGATGGCGATATAGACTCCGTCTTTTTTTTCTCGGATGGTCACCTTGCCTCCCTGGCTTTCCCCAAAGCGGGCCACGTTATCACGGGCAGCAGGGTTATCGACGATGATGGTGACCTTTTGGTTTTTTTCAAGGGCCTGTTTGGTTTCTATGACCGGTTGCGGGCACGTTAGTCCGCGGCAATCAATGATCTTTTTATTCATGTTTGACACCTCGTTTCAATGATCGGGCGGCAATCTTCTCTATGGCTTTCAGGGCCTGGGCTATTTCTTTTTCGGTGGTGAAGAAACCGGGGCTCAGGCGCACGGTTCCCTGGGGGAAGGTGTTGATGGTTTGGTGGGCAGCCGGGGCGCAGTGCAGACCAGGCCGGCTCATGATGCCGAATTCTTCGTCAAGGGTCATGGTCACTTCTGAAGAGGTAAGGCCGTTGATGTTGAAGGAACAGATGGCTATTTGTTTATGGGCATCTCCGCAGCCATAGACGACGACACCGGGAATGGATTGTAATCCTTCGATGAGCCTGTGCGTTAGTCTCTTTTCTTTGGCTCGAATTTCCGCAAGACCCTGTGAAAGGATAAAACGCACCCCGGCACCAAGACCGGCAATACCCACGGTATTGGGTGTGCCGCTTTCGTACTTGTCAGGGATAAACTCGGGTTGTACTTGGAACTCGGAGCCACTCCCCGTCCCACCTTGCATCAGGGGTTCAAGTTTTGTTTCCAACCCTCCCTGATGTACAGGCCTCCTATTCCCTGCGGCCCGCACAGGGACTTGTGGCCGGTAAAGGCCAGGAAATCGATCTGCGTGGCTTTGACGTCGATCGGATAGGCGCCTGCGGTCTGAGCGGCATCGACACAGAACCATACGCCCCGCCGGCGGGCGATCTTCCCGATCTCACCGATCGGCATCAGGGTCCCGACCACATTGGAGGCCTGGGTGATGACGATCAATTTTGTATTGGGTTTTATAGTCTTTTCGATTTCCAGGGGATCGAGTTCTCCCTGAGAGGAGCAGGTTACAACACTGACCTCGAGACCTTTTTCCTCCAGGTCGCGCAAAGGACGCATCACTGAGTTGTGTTCCATGCTGGAGGTGATGCAGTGGTCGCCGGGGCGAAGAGTTCCGTAGATGGCCAGGTTTAAGGCCTCAGTGGCGTTTTTGGTAAAGCAGATGCGCAGAGGGTCTTCAACGACAAAAAGATCGGCCAGGGCATCGCGGGCCTCCATCACGATACGGCCGGCCTTGATGGAGAGGCGGTGCCCTGAGCGGCCGGGGTTGGCGCCGACAGAGCGCATGAAATGCTCCATGGCCTGCCAGGTCGCATCCGGTTTGGGCCAGGAACTGGCGGCGTTGTCGAGATAACTCAATGCTGTCTTCTCCATAAAGTTACTTTTTGAAGATCGTAAGGCGATACCCTGTAAACACAGATCATCCTTTTCAGACGAATTTTTCTTTATAGGGGGATTTATATATTTATAATAAGTCGAATCATCGGTCAAATTGGAAATAATGATAGATAATCCCTTGGGTCATAGCTTTTTTCTATAGTTAAGGAAAGAGAAATGTGGCAACATTTTTTTCGATGATTGCCGTTTAAATTTTCAGGGGCTGAGCACCAGGGTGTGACGGGTATGTTCTTTAATGGCCGTATCGCTGAACCACCAATACACTTTATCTCCATTCATGAAAGGCTTAATCTGATCTTTGAAATGGGAGTCGAACCGACGGGCCGAGACCCCACCCGGCAGGACCGCCATGATTCGGTCATTGTCAGCCAGGTCGGCCACCATACGCAAAGAAGCCGAAATGGTTACGCCGAAAGGATGGCTGAAATCATACACGGCCCGATACAGGGTCTCGCCCGAGCCTCCCATCGGGTGTGAGCCGCCGCCAAGCAGGCCCTTTCCAAATCCCTTGCGTCTGATGGGATGTACCAATTCAAGCTGGTGCGCTTTGCCCCACAACCACTTTTCAGGATTTCGGCCAAGGATCGGGCTTATCTCTTCAAAGGCCGCAACCGCCGCTTGGTGGAAAAGGTCATCCCGCGTTTCCTTTACCATGTCCGTTTTCAAGTTATCAATCCAGGGGGATGTCCCTTTGACGACCATTTCCTGAAGGCGTTCCTGCCAAAAGTACCAGTCGTCGAGCAGGGTGCCGGCCAGTTCCCGACCCAATTTATCGGTAAAAACGAGGAGAGCGAATTGTCGGTACACGGCCTGAAAGATAGTCGGTGCCGCCGCCTGAGGATTATCCTGAAAATTCCATTGGCTAAGGATCTCGGCCATGACCTTGGTATCTTTATGAGTCCTGAGGGCCTTGACCATGATTGGGGTGATCTCCTTGGCCATCAGGTTCATGGTATCCCTCTGAAATTGCCAGTGGCTGTCAACAGACTTCAAACCCGGCGCATCCAGAAGTTGACTCAAGCGCCGATAGCGATAGGAGGGAGACAGATGGGATGAATAATAATAGGGGTAGTCTTCCTTGAAGGTTTTGTGGTTGCAGGTTCCAACCCAACCTCTTGCCGGGTTATAAGATTGGGGCATCTTTTCAAAAGGGATCCATCCTGTCCAATTATCCCGGCTGTCACGAACGATATAGGGTAGGGTTCCTTCCCCCTGAGACCGGATGGGCAGTTTTCCGGAGGTCTGCCAGCCGATATTCCCTTTGGTGTCGGCAAAGACAAAATTGAGGCCGATCCAATTTACCTTCTTGAGGGCCTCCCGAATCTCATCAACGGACCTGGCCTGTTGGACCTTGTCCAGCCCCAGAGAAGGTCCCATGGTTTCAAAGGGCGCCCAGCGGAGGGTGATTACATGATCGGTTTTCAATCCCGGAAGGACCCCGGATACCACCGGGCCTCTCTTGGTCATCCTGATCCGGATCGTCTCTTTTCGATAACCTTCAGTCGCCTGTTTATCCTTAATTTTGATGGTTTCTTCAATCCATTGAAAGGGTATGGACACTTTGCCTTCCAAATATCGGTTTGGGTCTTTGGGATCAACGGTTTCGATATACAGGTCTTGAGTGTCCCCATAACTGTTGGTCACACCCACAGCGATATGGTCGCTTCTTCCAATGGTTAAAGAAGGGGTGCCTGGTATGCCGACTCCGACAAATCTCATATCCGGAGTGATGATGCCGATGGGATACCAGGGGCTCGGCATCATCCTGATTTCCAAGTGAGGGTCATTGGCCAAAATGGGTTTTCCGCCCGAAGAGGATTTCGGACCCACTGCCCAGTTATTGCTGCCTATATGCAGAGGGCCCGGCTCCAGATAAGCCATCAAGTTCCGGTCAAGATCGAGATTTAAGCTTGCGGCCTCGCTGCACCCTTTTAAGGCGGTCCGCCGGGTTTTATGATTATCATCAGGATTGATATTGAGCGGAAAAATTGTTTTGGCTTTTTCCAGACCAAGTTTCTCTACCAGCATCTGGGCGATGATCTCGGTCTGTAAATTAGCCGACGACCCCCAACTCATGTAATACATGATGGTCAGCGCATCTTCAATACGCCAGGGTTGGGGTACAATACCCGCGAGTTTAAACTCCAGGGGAAAGGTCCTTGACCCTTCTTTGATATAAAGATTAATCCCGTCCAAGTATCTTTGAAAATTCCGTCTGGTCAGGGCGTCCAATAACCGGGTGTGCTTTTGGGCCTGACGAAAAAAACCGATGGTCCGCATACGGATGTCAATGGGTTTGGCCTCTTTACCGGCCATCTCAGAAAGACGACCTGAAGAAAACAGTCGTGTCAGTTCCATTTGAAACAATCGATCCTGGGCGGTGACAAACCCCTGGGCCAACAGGGCATCATCCATGCTTTGGGCATAGATGTAGGCCATCCCTTTCTCGTCGCGTAAAACGGTTACTTTTTCTTTTAATCCGGAAAGGGTAAGTTCTCCATCCTTCTGGTATCGGTCGATCAAAAACCATTCGCCGACGAGAACACCGGCCACAAGCAGGATCACGATTATGATCCAAAGTCTGATCTTCATCTTCCCATCCTCCTAATCCGGTTTAACTGAAATGACCATCCTTTGTTAAACCTTCCCAATGGTTCAATGGTTACGGTTTTCAAGTGTTGGACTAAGGCTTTTCCTGTTTTGCCGGATCAAGATAAACCCGGTTAGCAGCCACGAGTGTTAAGGGCAAAATAATTGTAATGGGTTCGTCTAAGGATGCAGTATAAGTCAGCCGGAGAACCGGGATCAAGAGAAAAACCAAAAATAAGACCGGTAGGCGGTTAAATACGGATTTGGGCTATTTATGGAGGAAAAGGTTTTAATAATATTATAAGAAAGGGAAAATATTTTGACTTACACTATTTCTTGGCATACATTATCTCGTAGTTGCATAAAAATTGATTTAAGAAAGGTAATTTATCAATAAAAACAGTTTTTTTCTGTTGATTTCAAAAGAGAATTAACGTAATCGACTTTTTCTTTTTATGTAGAAAAGGAAGTCCAAATCAGGTGTATTCATTATTCAAACCCCGACTGATTTTTAACCAATGATCCAAATCAAAAAAAATATTAAATCCGGTCTTCTGCTTTCCGTGGAGGCGTTCATCAAAGAGGCCGAACTGTTCGAACCGGGGGCGCGGATCTTAATCGGTGTTTCCGGAGGCCCAGATTCCATGGCCTTGCTTTCCATCTTAGCCGAACTGCGCTCCAAGTGGGACCTGGACTTGATGGTCCTCCACGGTCACCACGGCCTGCGGGCAGAGGCGGATGAAGAAGAGGCCTTTGTACGGGCCTGGTCTAAAAAACTGGGATGTCCATTCTTCAGCCGGAAACTGTCTGTCCGGAATTTTCAAAGGGAAAGCGGTAAGTCCCTCCAAGAGGCAGCTCGTGAGCTCAGATACCGAGCCTTCTTAGAGGTTGCAAAACTTAAAAAAGCCGACCGGGTGGCCCTGGCCCACACAGCCAACGACCAAGCCGAAGAAGTCCTGATCAGCCTGATCCGGGGCGCAGGTCTGGGAGGTCTGGCCGGGATCCCCGTCAGACGGGGACCCATCATCCGCCCCCTGATCAGGGTATATCGTCAGGAACTATTAACTTATCTGTCAGCAAAAAAAATTCCCTATAAAGAAGACGCCTCCAATCGGGATTTTCGTTATTTACGTTCACGTGTAAGGCATCACCTCCTGCTGGAACTGAAAAAATATTCTCCGAATATTCTCGTCCAAATAAATCAGACGGCCGGTCTGCTTCAGAAAGATGATGAATACCTCCAGGAAAAAGTCGATCAACTTGCCGGGACCCTTCTTTCCCAATACGGTCATACGACCTCTATCCTTCGTTCCGGATTGATCGGTCTTCCACAAGCCTTGAGTTCCCGATTGATCCAGAGAGCTATTTTAAAAAGCCTTGGTCACCTGAGGCATGTCCGGGCTGTCCATATCCTTTCGATCTTGGCGGCTGCTCAAAGCCAACGGAAACAGGGTCGGATCATCCTCCCGGAGGGCTGGTCAGCCCAATGGGACCAGGAGCGTATGCAGATTATTCCGGTTTCTTGCGATCCTGAACCCGTAAAGCCTTTTGTTTATGCCCTTGAAAAGCCCAGGGAGGTTTTTATTCAGCAAACAGGTGAAAGGGTACATTTCAGGAAGATCAAGGTTTCATTCGAATCCTCCCTCTCCTTTCATGATAAGAACCCGGCCAGGGTGGATTTTGATAAGCTAACATGGCCCTTACTGATTCGAAATAAAAGCCCTGGAGACCGGTTCCGGCCGCTGGGAATGAAGGGCTCTAAAAAAGTAAGCCGATATTTTATGGATCGCAAGATTCCCAAAGCCATAAGGGATCGCATCCCTCTGGTCCTGTCCGGGGGGAAAATTGTTTGGATAGCCGGAATGGATATCGGGCAGGACTTCTCTTTGGATTCCCATTCCACCAAGGCCCTAGAAATGGAATACCTCAAATAAGATTGCAGGTAAAATAGCTTTGAATTTCAAAGCATTTTGTGATAATTTGAAATAAAAGTTTATTTTGTAATAAGAACTTAAGGGGTGAAGCATTGAATCCTTTTTATAAAAATTTAGCCATGTGGGTGGTCATTAGTTTGGTCATGATTGCTCTTTTTAATGTATTTAATAAACCTCAAAGCACCAAAGAATCCTTGAGCTATACCGAATTCCTGGCCATGGTGGAAAAAGGCGAGATCACGAGTGTCACCATTCAGGGGGACGATATTCAGGGTTTTTTAGCCGGCGGTAAAAAATTTAAGACCTACGCCCCCAGGGATTCGGATCTGATCAAGATCTTAAGGACCTATAACGTTCGCATCACGGCCAAACCCATCGATGATTCCCCCTGGTATATGACCATTTTGATTTCCTGGTTCCCCATGCTTCTTCTGATCGGGGTCTGGATCTTTTTTATGCGACAGATGCAGGCCGGGGGCGGCAAGGCTATGGCCTTCGGCAAGAGCCGGGCCAGGCTCCAGTCGGACCAGGGACCCAAGGTCACCTTCAACGATGTGGCCGGGATCGACGAGGCCAAGGAAGAGCTCAGGGAAATCATAGATTTTTTAAAAGACCCCAAAAAATTCACCCGGCTGGGGGGGCGTATCCCCAAGGGTGTCCTTTTGATGGGGGCCCCCGGGACAGGCAAAACCTTGCTGGCCAAGGCCATTGCCGGGGAAGCCGGGGTGCCTTTTTTTAGTATCAGCGGGTCTGATTTTGTGGAGATGTTTGTCGGAGTGGGGGCTTCGCGGGTTCGAGACCTTTTTATCCAGGGCAAACGCAATGCCCCTTGTATCATTTTTATCGATGAAATTGATGCGGTGGGCCGCCACCGGGGAGCAGGTTTGGGAGGCGGTCATGATGAACGCGAACAGACCTTGAACCAGTTATTGGTGGAGATGGATGGTTTTGAATCCAGTGAAGGGGTGATCCTGATTTCGGCCACCAACCGACCGGATGTTTTGGACCCGGCCCTTTTACGCTCGGGCAGATTCGACCGTCAGGTGGTCGTCCCGGTCCCGGACGTCAAAGGCAGGGAAGAGATTCTGAAGGTCCATACCCGAAAGACCCCTTTAGACCCTGGGGTCAATTTAAGTATCCTGGCCCGCGGGACCCCTGGATTTTCCGGGGCCGACCTGGAAAACTTGGTCAATGAAGCGGCCCTGTTGGCTGCCCGACTGGGAAGAGATTTAATTGATATGGCCGATTTTGAAACCGCCAAAGATAAGGTGATGATGGGGACGGAACGGCGCAGCATGATCATCAGTGAGGAGGAGCGAAAGAATACTGCCTATCATGAAGCCGGTCATGCCCTGGTGGCCAGGCTGCTGCCTGGAACCGATCCTATACACAAGGTGACGATTATTCCCAGGGGCCGGGCCTTGGGTCTGACGCAACAGCTACCCATTGATGAGAAACATACCTATCCGAGAGATTACCTGATAAATAATCTGGTCATTTTTTTGGGGGGCAGGGTGGCCGAGGAGCTGGTCCTCAAACAGATTTCCACCGGGGCTGGAAATGATCTGGAAAGGGCCACGGATTTGGCCCGAAAAATGATCTGTGAGTGGGGGATGAGTGAAGAATTAGGTCCCTTGACTTTCGGTAAAAAGGAAGAGCAGATCTTCTTGGGCCGGGAGATTGCCCAGCATCGGGATTATAGTGAAGAAACGGCCCGAAAAATAGATCTGGAAGTCAAACGATTGATCCTGGACGCCTATCAAAAGGCCCAGGATCTCTTAAGAGGCAACCTGGAGATATTGAATCGACTGGCTCAATTGCTTCTGGAAAAAGAAACCTTGGATGGAGAGACCATTGATCAAATCATCCAGGGAAAGGAAGGGTTGGAAAATTCCATCCAGAACGGATCTGGATCAGCCAAGGGAAAGGTTTGAAAAATATGGCTCAAAGCTCAAAGCTGAAAGCGAGTGCATTTCCTTTGAGCTTGCAGTCTTGAGATAAAGATGTTTTTTCGATGATCCCACGCAACACCTACGAATTGAAAGGGAACAACTTTAGCCTTTCCCTTGGGGAAAAAACCAGGATCATGGGGATATTGAACGTTACCCCCGATTCCTTTTCCGATGGCGGATTATTCTTTCAAAGGGAGAAGGCGATAGTCCAGGGGGAAGCCCTGGCTGCCCAAGGGGCCGACCTGCTGGATGTCGGGGGGGAATCGACCAGGCCTTTTTCCGATTCCATTTCTACTGAAGAGGAGATCCAAAGAATCATCCCGGTTATCCGGGAATTGGTCAAAAAAAATTCTATTCCTATTTCGGTGGATACTTATAAGGCCGAAGTGGCCAGGGCTGCCCTCAATGCCGGAGCCGTCGTGGTTAATGATATCACTGCCCTGGGTTTTGATCCCGGTTTGGCCAAGGTCATTGCCGAATACCGGGCTCCGGTCATCTTGATGCACATGCAGGGGACCCCAAAGAATATGCAGGTCAACCCAGAGTATAACCATCTCCTAAAGGACATTCACCAGTTCTTTGTTGAACGCATCGCCTTGGCGAAGAGCCGGGGAATTCCCAGGGAACAAATTTTGATCGATCCGGGAATCGGATTCGGTAAGACGTTTTCCCAAAATTTGACCTTGATTAAACGAATAGACTATTTTCAAGATCTGGACCTGCCGATCGTTTTGGGGACCTCTCGCAAGGCCTTTATCGGAAAGATAATCGATCAGGAGGCCAGGAACCGGGATTGGGGAACGGCAGCAACTTTGGCTATTGGGGCCTGGCAGGGAGCAAATATAGTACGGGTACACAATGTCGCTGCGGCCAAACAGGTCCTGGCTGTGGTGGATGCCCTTAAAGAGGCGACGGGAGAATGAACGGTTTCTGGCTTATCTTTCAGAATATTCGCTGGCAGGATGTGTTGGACGTCCTGGTGGTCGCCTTTATCATTTATCAAATCTTTTTATTGATCAAAGGGACCAGGGCCGTCCAAATCCTGATTGGCATGGTGGTTATCTTCGTGGCCTTTTTAATTGCCCGGAGGATGGAACTGCTCACCCTGCACTGGATTTTGAGTAATTTTCTCGGTTCGATTATTCTGGTCATCATTATTCTTTTTAAGACTGAAATCCGCAGGGTTCTGGCCCAGGTGGGCCGGAGCCCCTTTGTCAGGACGCCTGCGGAAACCCTTCTGGCCATTGAAGAAGTGATTACGGCTGCGGTTTATCTCTCCAGTCATCTCACCGGGGCCTTGATTGTTTTGGAACGGCAGACCGGCCTGAATGACCAGATAAGATCGGCAACGATGTTGGATGCCCGGGTAAGCTGGGAATTGTTGGTGAGTATCTTTCATCCTCAATCCCCGATCCATGACGGAGGTGTCATCATCCAGAACAACAAGATTACGGCGGCCGGCTGTTATTTTCCTTTGACCAGAAACACCAAGGAGAGCAAAAGTTACGGCTCCAGGCATCGGGCGGCCCTTGGTTTATCGGAAGAGGCGGATGCGGCGGTGGTGGTGGTGTCCGAAGAAACGGGGCGTATCTCCGTGGCCATCAATGGCCGGTTTACTCGGGGGTTGGATTCGACCACCTTGAAAAGGGTCTTGCAGACCTTGTTTGCCAAGGAAAGAGGGCGCAGGACTTATTGGCTTTTCGGGCCCCGAAAGCCGTTACGCTCCAAGGGTGAGCGATCATGAGAAGCTGGCATTTCAAACTCCTGGCCATCGTTCTGGCCGTCATCATGTGGTATTTTGTGATCGGCGAAGAACGGGCCGAAGTGGGATTGACCGTTCCATTGGAACTGATTAATATCCCCCAGAATCTGATCGTGGTCAACAACGTCGTCCAGGGAATTGAGATCAGGATTAACGGGCCAAGAAGCCAGGTTCGTGCCCTTTCCACGGAAAATGTGAGTAAAAGCCTGGATCTTTCCAGCACCCGGGAGGGAACGGTTTCTTTTTCCATTTCTTCCGAAGGGATCCCCTTACCCCGGGGGGTTAAGATCACCCGGATCAATCCCACCCAGGTGACAGTCGTCCTCCATAAGTTGATCACTAAAAATGTTGCCGTTCATCCCCGTGTGACCGGAACTCCGGCCACGGGACATGAGGTAGAATTGATTCAGATCGATCCGGAAAAAGTTGAAATCGCCGGGCCTGAAGATGTGGTAGAAAAAATAGAGAGCCTGAACACCAAACCGATCGACATTCAGGGGCTGAAGTTCGATCTGAAACAGCGGGCTTATCCGGATTTCCGGAATCTTCAGATTTATTTGGCCAAAGAGGTGCCCTTGGAAGTTGAAGTTAAGCTTAGAAAAGATAAACGGAAATGAGGCGAAACCATGCGGAAATTTTTCGGTACTGATGGGATCCGCGGGGTGGCCAATGTTCACCCCATGACGGTGGAAGTGGCCCTTCAGCTTGGGAAAGGCTGTGCTTATATTTTTAAAGATAAGAATCGGCGGCATAAAATTGTAGTGGGAAAAGATACCCGATTGTCCGGCTATATGATCGAAACGGCCATCACGGCCGGCATTTGTTCCATGGGAGGGGATGTTCTTCTGGTCGGACCACTGCCCACTCCGGGCATCGCTTTTTTAACCACCAGCATGAGGGCCGATGCCGGCATCGTCATTTCCGCTTCCCATAATGCTTATCAGGACAACGGGATCAAAATTTTTTCCGGGAACGGATTTAAATTACCGGACCGGATGGAAGAAAGGATCGAATCCCTTATGTTTTCCAAGGAGCTCTCCTCTTCCATGGTCACGGCCAATAAGGTCGGAAAGGCCTTTCGGATTGACGATGCCATCGGTCGTTATATTGTTTTTGTAAAAAACACCTTTCCCCAGGAATTGACCCTGGATGGGCTTCGTATCGTCCTGGACTGCGCCCATGGGGCTACTTACAAAGTCGCCCCGACGGTTTTTGAGGAATTGGGAGCCGAGGTGACTTTGCTGGGGGCCAAACCCAACGGAGAAAATATTAATAAGAATTGCGGAGCCCTGTATCCCGGTTTGGTCGGTGCCATGGTCCGGAAAAAAAAGGCCGACCTGGGCATCAGTTTTGACGGGGACGGGGACCGGGTTGTTTTTGTGGATGAAAGCGGAGAAATCGTCAATGGGGATCAGATTATGGCCATCTGCGCCAGCCGGATGTTCAAGGAAAAACGGTTGAAAAAAAACACCCTGGTCGCTACGGTGATGAGCAACATGGGCCTGGAAGTATCTATGAGACAAAAGGGGATCCGCCTCATCCGAACCCAGGTGGGAGACCGTTATGTGGTGGAGGAAATGGTCAAAAGAGGCTGCAACTTCGGAGGGGAACAATCGGGCCATTTGATATTCCTGGATCATAACTCGACCGGGGACGGGATATTGAGCGCCCTGCAGCTTTTGGCCATTATGCAAAAGGAAGAAAAAAGCCTTTCCGACTTATCTGATATTATGGACCAGTATCCGCAAAAGCTGGTGAATGTCCGAATCAAGGAACGCCGGCGGCTGGAGGAATTTCCGGCTGTCATTCAACAAATGAAAAAAGTGGAAAAGAAATTGGGCGAAAAAGGACGTCTTCTGGTGCGTTTCTCGGGAACAGAACCCCTGATCCGGATTATGGTGGAAGGTGAAAATGAAAAAGAAATTTATACCTTGGCTGAAGAAACGGCAGGAGT
Source organism: Thermodesulfobacteriota bacterium (assembly GCA_049520575.1). Classification (GTDB taxonomy): domain Bacteria; phylum Desulfobacterota; class RBG-13-43-22; order RBG-13-43-22; family RBG-13-43-22; genus RBG-13-43-22. Next base: position 39,825 of record JBEKPQ010000012.1, read on the forward strand.
GATTGAAAGGGAATTCAATGCCTAAGAAAACAAAAGGTCTTTTATTGGTCATGGATGTGGGGAATACCAATATTGTTCTGGGAGTCTATGACGGCCATGTTCGCCTTTGTGATTGGCGTATCCGAACCGAACGGGATGTCACTCTGGATGAACTGGGGATTTCGATAAAAAATCTTTTTGACACCCGGGATCTGGAAATGGACCAGATCGGCCACATGATCATTTCCTGCGTGGTTCCGCCCATGCTTTATACCCTGGAAGAATTCGGAAAACGTTATTTTAACCTCCGCCCCCTCTTTGTCGGCCCGGGAATCAAGACGGGCATGCCGATCTTTTATGATAATCCCAGGGAGGTGGGGGCCGACCGCATCGTCAACGCCGTTGCCGCTTATGAAAAATACCGGACCAATCTGATTGTGGTGGATTTCGGCACGGCCACCACCTTTGATTATGTTTCCGAAAAGGGGGAATATTTGGGCGGAGCCATCGCTCCGGGAATTCTGATTTCCTGTGAAGCCCTGTTTCAAAAGGCCTCCAAGCTCCCCAGGGTAGAAATTTTTTCCAAACCCAAAACCGTCCTGACCAAAGACACCATCAGCGGTATGAATGTGGGCATTATTTACGGTTACACCGGGCTGGTGGATGGATTGGTTCAGCGATTTATCGATGCCGTTCCAAAAAGACCCAAGGTCATCGCTACCGGCGGATTGGCCCCCTTGATTGCTTCCGAATCCAAGACCATTGAAGAGGTGGACGATTACCTGACCTTGGAGGGCCTGCGGATTATTTATGAAAGAAACCAACCGTAAAGAGTGAGATCATCGGGAGATCATCTTTTCGATTCTTTATTTTATTTCATTTAATTAGCTTTATTGATTCCGGCAAACCGTTAACTAAACCCTCAAACTTGCTTGTTGCGGGCGCCATAAATCATGAAAAAAATTATTGGGGTTAACTGCCACGCCGTTCACTCCGCCTGCGGTCCTCGAATCCTTGACCCCTTGAATCCTGTTTTCCTGTTAAGACTGGTCCATGAAGCAACCCACAAGACCCCATTTCTTGAAAAAGAAGATGGGGTTTTTGTTTGGGGTGGATGACAAATCTATTAATGACTCCATTTCCATTCATTTTTAAGGACCTCTCATGACTGAATATGAGTGGCAAACCAGAAAAGAGAGAATCGATAAAAAGTTAAAATCACTCAATCCGCCCTGGAAGATTGTCAAATACTCCGATGGGCTGGATACCAAAAGCCTCCACAGATACGCTGTCGAAGAATTCCCCACCGCCAACGGCCCGGCCGATTATGCCCTTTTTGTAAAGGGCAGGCTGCTCGGCATTATCGAGGCCAAGAAGGTCGGAGTCGGCCCCTATAATGTGCTGGAACAGGCCAAGCGGTACGCTAAAGGGGTCTTTCAGGGTGTTGGGAATTGGGGCGGCTATAGGGTTCCTTTTCTTTATGCCACTAATGGGGAATTGATCTGGCACATTGATGTCAGAGACGAGAAAAACATCTCCCGGCAGTTGTTCCATTTTCACACCGCAGAGGCCCTCGAAGAATTCTTAGAGAACGACGGCACCAACAGATACGCTCATCTAAAAGATACCCCCATCGATATCGAAGGAATACGACCATATCAGGAAAAGGCCATCGAGGCCATCGAAACGGCCATCAGCCAAGGTAAGCGGTCCATGCTCATCGCCATGGCTACGGGAACCGGCAAGACCTTTCTCACCGTCTCTCAAATCTATCGTCTCCTCCAGGCCAAATGCGCCAGACGGGTTCTTTTTCTGGTCGATCGCCGGGCACTGGCGGCCCAGGCGGTTCGGGAATTCGCTTCCTTTAATACCCCTCGGGGCAATAAGTTCGATCAGGAATATGAGGTCTATAGTCAACGTTTCCGCCGTGAAGATTTTGATGAAGAAACGCCCTTCGATCCCAAGGTGCTGCCCAATGCCTATCTGACTGCTCCACAAGCTTCCCATACCTTTGTGTACGTCTCCACCATCCAGAGGATGGCCATTAACCTCTTTGGGTTTGAGTCCGCCTTTTCGCAAAACCGAAGCGATCCCGATTATGAAGATGAGGCGGATAAGCTGGATATTCCCATTCACGCCTTTGATGTAATCATCGCCGATGAATGTCACCGCGGTTATACGGCTAAAGATGACGCCGTGTGGCGCGGCGTTATGAACCATTTCGACGCCGTGAAGATCGGCCTCACGGCAACCCCGGCCCTCCATACCCTGTCCCTCTTTAGTGAGGTGGTCTACCGTTACCCGACACAGGAAGCTATCCTCGACGGCTGGCTTGTGGATTACGAGGCAGTAAAGATCAGGTCCAATGTGCGTATGCAAGGGGCCTTCCTCAAAGAGGGCGAACGGGTGGGCCTCATTGATACGGATACGGGAAAAGAGATCTTCGACCATCTCGAGGATGAGCGTCAGTTTGGCACGGAAGAGATAGAGGTAAAGATTACTTCCCCGGACAGCAATCGAAAAATCATCAAGGAGATTGCCCGATATGCCTATGCCCACGAAAAGGAATACGGCCATTTCCCGAAAACGCTCATCTTTGCCTCCAATGACTTGCCCCACACCTCGCATGCCGACCAGATCGTTCGAATCTGCCGGGAAGAATTCGGTCAGGGAGACAGTTTTGTCCAAAAGATCACCGGAAGTCCCACAGTGGACAGACCGCTTCAGAAGATACGGGAGTTCAGAAACAGGCCTAATCCCAAAATCGTGGTGACCGTCGATATGCTCTCCACGGGTGTCGATATTCCCGCTTTGGAGTTCATCGTTTTCCTGCGACCCGTCAAATCAAGGATCCTCTGGGTGCAGATGCTCGGCCGGGGCACAAGAAAATGCCCCCTCATCAATAAAGAAAAGTTTGTCATCTTTGATTGTTTCGACGGCACACTGATTGAATATTTCAAAAACACGACTGATTTTGATGTCCAAGTCTCAAGCCAAGAGCCGGTGCCCATTGCCCAGGTCATTGAAAACATCTATCAGAACATTGATCGGGATTATTATACCAAGGTCCTGGTCAAGCGGCTTCACCGCATCGACCGGACCATGAGCGGCGATGCCCGTGAAAAATTCAGCGCCTTTATCCCTGATGGCGACCTCGGTCTTTTCTCTAAAGAACTACCGAAAAAGATCAAAGATGATTTTACAAATACCCTGGCACTCCTGCGTCAGAAAGACTTTCAGGATCTGCTCGTCAATTACGAGCGGGCCAAACGGACCTTTATTGTGGGATACGAGGTAGAGGATACCGTATCCTCGGACGTCATGATCCGGGTCGGTCCTGACTATCAGAAACCGGAAGATTATCTGGTTGCCTTTGCCCGTTTCGTCCGTGAAAATCCGGAGCAGATCGAGGCCATCAAAATTCTCACGGAAATGCCGAAACAGTGGAACGCCGGGGTACTTAAAGAGCTAAGGGCAAAATTGAACCTCAACAAATTTCCTGAGAAGGAACTACAAAAGGCCCACCGGCTGGTTTATAAAAAGGCACTGGCGGACATTATCTCCATGGTAAAACATGCCGCCAGGGAGGAGGAGCCGATTACCTCGGCCCAGGAGCGGGTTGACCGGGCCGTTGCTAAGGTAACAGCCGGGCTTTCCCTGACGGAAGAACAACAGAATTGGCTTGAATACATACGAAATCATCTTATTGAGAACCTTACCATCGATCTGGAAGATTTTGATACCCTTCCTGTTTTTGAACGGCACGGTGGACGGACGAGGGCCGACAAGGTCTTCAACAACGATCTTACGAAATGGATTAACGACATCAACTATGCGGTGGCCGCATAGAAAGGATTGGTCTTGACGGATATTGTCAACAAACTCTGGGGATTCTGTCACACGCTGCGTCACGACGGCGTGGATTACGGTGACTATATCGAACAACTTACTTATCTGCTTTTTCTCAAAATGGCCGATGAAAAAAAGGTCACCATCCCCAGGGGCTGCACCTGGGAGGCCCTAAAAAAAGAATCCGGCCCGGCCCTGATCGATCTCTACTCGGAGATACTTCGCAAATTGCGGGCGGAAAAGGGCCTGCTTGGCGACATCTTCACCCAGTCGGTGCCCCGCTTTAATAACCCCGTAAACCTCAAGCGACTCATTGCCATGATCGATGGAGAAGAGTGGTCGGCCCTTGATGTCGATGTCAAAGGGGCGGCCTTCGAAGGTCTTCTGGAAAGGGCGGCCAGCGAGGGGAAGAAGGGTGCGGGACAGTACTTCACCCCGAGGGTCCTGATCAAATCCATTGTCCGGGTTATGAAGCCTGATCCCCGGTCAAACCCGGAATTCACCATCTGCGACCCGGCCTGCGGAACTGGGGGTTTTCTGATGTGCGCCTACGAGTGGCTCATGGAGATTACCGGCGGGGCCATCGAACGGGGTATGGCTAAACGGATAAAGACCAAAACCTATTACGGACAGGAACTGGTGCCCCGGCCCAGACGCCTATCCCTGATGAATCTTTTTCTCCACGGCCTGGAACCACAGATCTACCTTGGGGACGCCATTTATGAACCCTACCGAGGGAAACTGCATAGTTGTGTCCTGACCAATCCGCCCTTCGGTACCAAGGGTGCCAATCAGGCCCCGGTGCGGGATGACTTCACTATTGCCACCAGCAACAAACAGCTTAATTTCGTCCAGCATGTCATGAATATCCTCAAGGAAGGGGGCCGGGCGGCCATTGTCCTGCCCGACAACTGTCTCTTTGAAGACAAGGCGGCTGAGGTCTTTGAAATTCTCATGCAGGACTGTAACCTGCACACCATCCTCCGCCTGCCCAGAGGAACATTCACCCCCTATAGCCCCGGCGTCAAGGCCAATGTCATCTTTTTCCAGAAAGGTATGAAAACTGAACATGTCTGGATATTCGACGCCCGTTCCAATGTGCCGGGTATTACCAAGAAGGACCGCCCTCTGAAGCCGGAGCACTTCTCAGAGTTCGAGTCCTGCTACGGGAAAGACCCCAACGGGCAAAGCAAAAGAAAAGACACAGGGGAACAGGGCCGATTCAGACGATTTCCTGTTAAGGACATCAAAGACCGAGCATACAAGCTCGACATAACCTGGCTCAGAGACGAATCCCTCGAAGACGCCAATGACCTGCCTGAACCGCAGGACCTGGCGGCAGAGGCGATTACGGAATTGGAAGCGGTGGTGGACAGTTTGAGGGATATTGTAGAATTGTTGGAAAAGGAATAGGGAGTCGATAGATGATTGATCTCCCAAAAGGATGGATTTATTCTCGACTCGAAGAATTAACAAAGTCACCGAAGCAGGACATTGTTGACGGTCCGTTTGGGTCTGATTTAAAAGTTTCCGAATATGTTAATAAAGGCGTGCCAATTATCCGGCTCCAAAATATTGATCGTAATCGATTCTTAGAAAAGAATATCAAATATATATCTCCTCAAAAGGCTCAAGAACTTTCTCGGCACTCCTTTATTGCTGGTGATCTTGTTGTAACCAAGTTAGGCGACCCGGTCGGGAAAGCATGTATCATCCCCAAGTCCTTTAATAACGGTGTGATAGTTGCTGATGTCGTTCGTGCACGAATTGATAAAAAAAAGGGCGTTAAGGAATTTGTGTCTTATGCTATTAACTCCCCCGAAGTTATCTCGAAAATCAATTTAGAGGTGAAAGGATCTACAAGGCCACGCGTTAACCTTGGGCATATTAGGGCTCTTGAAATACCACTTGCCCCATTGAACGAGCAACACCGCATCGTGGCAAAACTGGAAAACCTTCTTGAGAAAGTCCAATCCAGCCAGACACGTCTTGAAAAGATTCCCGCACTCCTCAAACGCTTCCGCCAATCCGTCCTCGCCGCCGCTTGCTCCGGCCGCCTTACTGCCGATTGGCGGGAGCAATCAAAACCATCAATCGGACATCCCATCAGAGATAAGAATACTGACCTGCCTGAAACCCCCGAAAGTTGGCGATGGGTAAAACTTCCCGATACTGGGGAAATGAGTCGTGGAAAGTCGCGGCATAGACCAAGAAACGAGCCTTCTCTTTTCGATGGACAATACCCATTCATCCAAACTGGTGATATTGCCCAGTCGGGGGGTAGAATTACTTCACACAAGCAAACCTATAATGAAGCAGGTCTTGCCCAGAGTCGAATTTGGCCAGCTAATACCATCTGCATCACGATCGCTGCGAATATTGCTGAGTCGGCCATTTTGACCTATCCAGCGTGTTTTCCCGACAGCGTTGTCGGAATCATTGCAGATCCTAAGGTTTGTGTGGCAGAATATGCTGAATTTTTCATCCGGGTAGCGAAGGCAGATCTATCGACATTTGCCCCTGCGACGGCCCAGAAGAACATCAATATTTCTATCTTGAATGAGTTGGCTGTCCCTCTCCCTCCTCTCACAGAACAACACGAAATCGTCCGCCGTGTGGAAGAACTCTTTGCTCTTGCCAACCGGATCGAAGCCCGTTACCAGAAGGTAAAAGTCCAGGTGGACAAGCTCACCCAATCCATCCTGGCCAAGGCCTTCCGTGGCGAACTCGTCCCCCAGGACCCAAACGACGAACCAGCCTCTGAGCTTTTTAAAAGAGTCAAAGACCAAAAAGTGGAAGATAGGCCTCACAGAGTTCCAACCAAAAGAAAAAAGAGGAAGACATAGTATATTCTATGTGCTTTAATTCCCATCGCATGGAAATTACTACCCAAAAGATGTACTAGGAGAGCTGTTTTTTTAGACCGACATCTTGCAACTAAATTTGATGTTATATCAAATTAATCCTTGACATTTGTAAAAAATGAGCAATAATTGCTTCTAAAATATAATTCAAGGGAAATTAAGCCATGTTTATCGAATTCAATTTAACGAATTTTCGTTCCATCAAGGAAACTTTAACCCTTAGTATGGCAGCCAGTAAGTATTACCGGGGCCTTGAGGAAACCAATTGTCTGGAATCCGGCCTTGCCGGTTTGCCGAAATTGCTACGCTCAGGGGTCATTTTGGGGCCTAATGCGGGAGGAAAAAGTAATTTATTTAAGGGTATTCAGTTTATGCAAACCTTTGTCCTTACTTCTCATTCCCTTCAGGAAGGTAAGAAGATTAATGTGGCCCCTTTCGCCCTTGCCGTTGATACCAAGGAAGCACCTTGCGAGTTTGAAATGTTTTTTATCCAAGATCAGGTGCGTTACCAGTACGGTTTTGCCCTTAATACCTTCCGTGTAGAGAGGGAATGGTTACTGGCCTATCCGGAAGGCAAGGCGCAGCGTTGGTTTGAACGATCCTATGATAAGAAGACAGACAAAGAAAATTGGTATTTTGGAAGTAAATTCACCGGACGAAAGCAACTTTGGCAGGAAGCCACAAGGAAGAATGCTTTGTTTTTATCGACCGCTATCCAACTTAACAATGAACAACTAAAGCCTGTATTTAATTGGTTTCAGCAAAAGCTTGCCGTAATTCTTCCGAGCGAAGCGATCAATCTTCAATTTACCATTAATAAATGTGAGCTCGATGAAGGCAAGAACCGGATTATGGAGTTCATGAACTCAGCGGATATCAGCATTTACGGAATTGATATTGAGTGGAAGAAAATTTCTGTGCCGCCGGAAATACTTCAATCGAATATTCCTCAGGAAGTGAAAGAGAAGATGGTGAAAGATTTACAGGAAAAAGGAGTTCCCCTAATCCGCTTTCAACATCGAGATAGCAACAACCAACCCGTATTTTTCCCTCTCTCAGATGAATCAGGTGGAACACAAAAACTATTTGCTTTTTCTGGCCCCTGGCTTGATGTCCTGGAAAGAGGACGTATTCTTTTCGTCGATGAACTAGATACGAGTCTTCATCCTCTCTTGATGCGTTTTCTTGTTGAAAATTTTCACAATGAAACGACCAATAGAAACAATGCCCAGTTAGTTTTTACAACCCATGATACTTCTATTCTTGATACAGATCTCTTTCGTCGCGATCAGATCTGGTTTGTTGAAAAAGATCGTGAAAATACCACCAAACTTTACCCCCTTAGTGATTTCAGCCCCCGTAAGGGAGAAGCTTTCGAAAAATGGTATTTAAAGGGACGATATGGCGCTCTGCCGTTAATTAGAGATTTGAGAGCCTGATGGGCACGGATAACCTCTTTCGTATAAGAAAGGCCCGCAAGGCCGAAATGCACCGCCGGAAAATAGCCAGTCGTAGTCCCTACGATAGGGTATTGATAGCCTGTGAAGGAGGAAAGACAGAGCCTCATTACTTTAGATGGTTGATAAACAATTTTGGTCTAAATAGGGCTAATGTAGTCATTGCCGATAAAAAGAGCGGCCTCGATCCAAAAAGGCTTGTCGAGTATGCCCTTGAAGAATTTAATAAGGAGCAGGATTTTGATCACATTTATTGTGTTTTCGATAGAGACAAACATGCCACCTACGGTACAGCCCTAAATAAAATACATTCAGTTCGTCTTAAAGGAGGGACCAAAATCCACCCTATCACCTCGATTCCCTGTTTCGAGTTTTGGCTGCTTCTTCACTTTATCTATACCACCCACCAATATGCGGCACCCTTCGACGACTCAAACTGTGATCTTGTTGTGGCGGATCTCAGAAAGCATATACCGAACTATGAAAAGGGCTCTCAGAACTTTCTGGATTATCTTGTCGGCAAAACTGAGGAAGCCATCACGAGGGCAAAACAAATTGAAATTTTTCACGAAACCAGTGGGACAGATAATCCTTCCACTAAAATATATATCCTGGTCGAATACCTGAAAAGTTTGAAAAGATAGATTATTGTTTTCAATGGGGGATCAATGAAACGGGTCAAGGACATTCCACAGGATGAGAGGCCAAGGGAAAAGCTGGCCAAGAAAGGTCCACAAGCATTGTCCGATGTGGAGCTTGTCGCTATTCTCCTCGGCCGGGGCATTGAAGGGCATGATGTGATGTCCGTGGCCAACCAGGTCTTAAACGCAATTGATTCCAACGGGGGGACGCCCGATTGTGCGGCACTACAGAATATCGCCGGAATGGGACCAGCCAAAGCTACCCTGATTGCCGCCGCCCTTGAATTTGCCCGAAGAAGGATCAAACCTGAAGGATTTAAGATAAACTTTCCTGCTGATGTACTTCCCTTGATTCAGCATTACGCCGACCGGAAACAGGAACATTTCCTCTGCGTTTCCCTTAATGGTTCCAACGAAGTGATTGCGGTGCGGGTCATCTCCGTAGGGTTGGTCAACAAAACTCATGTCCATCCCCGCGAAGTCTTTGCCGAGGCCATAACGGACCGGGCCAGTGCGGTTATCATTGCCCACAACCACCCTTCAGGCGGTGTGGAACCGAGCAAGGAGGATATGGAAATCACAAGTCAACTTAAATCAGCAGGAGAAATCCTGGGCATCAAACTCCTCGATCATATCATCTTCAACCGAACGGGTTATTACAGCTTGCTTGAGAAGAACGAAATATAAACAGAGGCCCGAGTTCCTAAATTACTTCCTGAGGCAACTATTAAGGATTTCTTAAAAGTTCAAACGGGAGTTAGTATTTGCAAAGGGCGACTAATTTCGTTAAGATAGATAAAAATTTATGGACTGAAATAATATTGTCCAGCAGAAAAAATGAGGTAAACAATGACCAACGAGGAAATGCGTCAACGGGCAAGGGAACTTTTTCTAAATCGTTTTCATTGAAGTCAGGCGATCCTGGCCGTGGGTCAGGAAAAGATGAACATCCGGAATGAGTCGATGATCAAAGCCATGAGCGGCTTGGGGGGAGGCATTGTCTCCGACAGCCGCGGGATCTGCGGGGCCCTGCTGGGGGGTGTGGCCTTGATCTCCAGCCTTTATGGTCGAGGTAATCTGGAGGAGAAAGAGCAGCCTCAACTGCGGCGTTTAAGGCAGAAGCTTTCTGAAAAATTTGAGGAGCTTACCAAAGAACATGGAGGGATCTATTGCGCCGATATCGCCCGGGTGAATTTCATGGACCCGGAACAAGTCAAAGCATTTCGTAGAGACCCCGACAGCCGCCGCCAGTATTGTATTCAAGTAGTAGAAGACACGGCCCAGGCCGTGGGGGAGCTTTTGGATCAGGCTGAAAATGAAGGCGCATCGAGGTAAGGTCTGCATATAGTCTTTCTGGAACGGTCTTAAAAAAGTTTAACAGGATACGGAAAAACTCACTTTTACAGATTGTTCAAAAAGGTTCTGTCGGCCTCCTTGGAGGTTTTTATAGAGGTCGGCATCCGGCTCCTGACTGGGAGCCTTTTCAAAAGCTCGACGATCGGTTCCCAACCGGGAACCTTTTTAAAGCTCGACAAAGTCGAGCGGACCGAGCGGCCCGACCGGCTACAAGGCAACGCAGTAGATGGATCGGCTTCCGAATGGAAGCCTCTAAAAGAGCTCGGCAAAGCCGAGCG